>NZ_JBWKPM010000005.1:0-233487 GCF_059418245.1 Roseateles sp. GW821-FHT09B06
TTTCGCTTCCCTTCACTCACCACCTGCCGCTCTTGCGAGCCGCTGTGATCAGCGAAGCCCACGACTGTAGCACAAGAAATTCGGGCTGCAAACAAGAAGGCGCGGATTTTTTCCGCGCGCCCCGTTTTGTCGGGTCGACTTACTGGCCGACGTATTCCGACACCACCTTCCAGCGCCCATCCTGGATCTGCGACAGCCGCGAGGCATTGCTGCCCAGGCGTTTGGTAGCGCTATAGCTGGCCTCCGCGCTGCCGAAGATATCCGGCGGGAAGTTCATGCCGTCCATGGCCTTGATGAAGCTGTCGGTCGTCAGGTTCGGGCCGACCTTCTGCGCCACACGGATGAAGCCGTCGATGATGGCGTAGCCATAGGCGGAGAACACGGTTGGGTCCTCATTGAACTTGGTCTTGTACTTGGTGGCCCAGAAGCGGATCGGCTGCGAGGCCTCGTCCAGGTAGGGATGCTGGGTGGCCATCGCCGCATAGAAGCCATCCATCGGCTTGCCGCCCAGCTTGTGGATCAGGTCGGTATAGGCCGCGCTGGAGCCCAGAAAAACCGGATTGAAGCCGGTCTTGCGCGCCTCACCGATACTGCCGATGGTTTCGCGGATGATGGTGCCCAGCACAACCAGGTCGCAGTTCGCGGCCTTCAACCGCGCCACCTGCGAGGAAAACTCGGTGGCGCCGCGCTTGAAGCTGGTCTTCTCGGCCAGTTCCATATTGATGCCCTTGAGCCCGGCCTCGGCGCCCTTCAGCACCTCCAGGCCGAAGTCGTCGTCCTGGTAATGGGCGCAGACCTTCTTGGCGCCCTTCTCCTTCACCAGCCGCGGCAGCATCACGCGGATCTGCTCGTAATAGGGCACGGCGAACGAATACTTGAGCTTGTGGAAGGGCTCGTACATCTCGCGCGCCGCGGTCAGCGGCCAGAAGTTGATCACGTTCTTCTCGAACTGCACCGGCATCGCCGCCAGGTTCTGCGCCGTGCCGATATGGCCGGCCATGATGAAGATCTTGTCCTGGTTGACGAGCTTCTGCGCCGCCAGCACCGCGCGCTTGGGGTCGTAGCCGGAATCCTCGAACTTCAGCGCGATGCGCCGCCCCTGCACGCCGCCCTGCTCGTTGAGCTCGTCGACGCGCAATTGCATGCCGAAGCGCACCTGCTTGCCATAGCCCGCCAGCGGCCCGGAGAAATCCTGGATCGAGCCGACGACGATCTCGGTCTTCGTCACCCCCTGGGCGGACTGGGCCTGGGCGCCCAGGCCCGTCAACAAGGCCAATGCAATGAGGCTGTGCTTCATGGTTGTCTCCTTGGTTTGCCGGTGTCAGCCGCCGGTGCGGTACATGGATTCGATCAGTTCGGCATATTTCTTCTGCACAAAGGAACGCTTGAGCTTCATGGTCGGCGTCAGCTCCTCGTCCTCGGCGCCCAGCTGGGTTTCGAGCAGGCGGAACTGCTTGATCTGCTCGACCCGGGCGAATTTCTTGTTGACCCGCTCGACCTCGCCGCCGATCAGCTCCTGCACCGCGCGCGCCCGGGTCAGGCTGGCGTAGTTGGAGAAGGGCACGTCATTGTCCTGCGCGAATTTCTCGACGTTCTCCTGGTCGATCATCACCAGCGCGGTCAGGTAGGGCCGGCGGTCGCCGATCACCACCGCATCGGTGATGTAGGGCGAGAACTTCAGCTCGTTCTCCAGTTCGCTGGGCGTGACGTTCTTGCCACCGGCCGTGATGATGATGTCCTTCATTCGGTCGGTGATGCGGAAATAGCCGTCGGCATCCACCGAGCCCACGTCGCCGGTGCGCAGCCAGCCCTCGCTCGTGATGGTCTCGGCCGTCTTCTCCGGCTGGTTCAGATAGCCCATGAAGACATTGCGCCCGCGCAGCAGCAGCTCGCCGGTGCCGGGATCGACCTTGACCTCGACGCCATCGGCCGCCACGCCAATCGTGCCCGGCCGCATCGCGTCGGCCCGCGTAATCGTGCCCAGCGCGCAGCTCTCGGTCTGTGCCCAGCCCTCCAGCATCGGCACGCCCAGCGACAAATACCAGCGGATCAGCTCCGGCGAGATCGGCGCCGCGCCGGTCAGCAGCGCCCGGCAGCGGTGGATGCCGATCAGCTTGCGCACATTGTCCAGCGCCAGCCGGCGCGCCAGCGCGAAGCGCAGCTTCAGGCCCGCGTCCACCGGCTCGCGCGCCAGCACCCTGTCCACCACCCGGCCGCCGACGCCCAGGGCCCAGCGGTAGACGAACTGCTGCAGCGGCGAGGCCTCCTTGATCGCGATCGCCACCGCCGAATAGAACTTCTCCCAGACGCGCGGCACCGCGAAGAAGATGGTCGGCGCGATCTCGCGCACGTTCTCGGCCACCGTGTCGGGGTTTTCGACGAAATTCAGCACCGCCCCCGCATACAGCGAGGCATAGGCGCCCACCATGCGCTCGGCGATATGGCACAGCGGCAGAAAGCACATGCGTTCGTCGCGCTCGTCCTGCGGCAGCCCGGCCACCGCCTGGCGCATGCTGTAGACCAGCCCGGCATGGCTGTGCATCGCGCCCTTCGGCTTGCCGGTCGTGCCCGAGGTATAGACCAGGATGGCCAGATCGCCCGGCTGGCGGCTGCAGACGCGCTGCTCGAACAGGCCCGCATGCGCCGCGTCATGCGCCCGCCCCCGCTCGCGCAGCGCGTCCAGGCTCAGCACCATCGGATCGTCGAAACGCTGCAGCCCGGCCATGTCGAACACGACGATATGGCGCAGCAGCGGCAGCGCGGCGCGCACCTCCAGCGCCTTGTCGAGCTGCTCCTCGTCCTCGACGAACAGCAGCCGCGTCGACGAATCGGCGCTCAGGTACTGCAGCTGCTCGGCCGAATCGGTCGGGTAGACGCCATTGGTCACGCCGCCGGCGCTCAGGATCGCCAGATCGGCCAGCACCCATTCCAGCCGCGTGTTGGACAGGATGGCCGCGCAGTCGCCCGGCGCCAGCCCCAGGGCCGCCAGCCCCATCGCGATCTCGCGCACCGCCGCGCCGGTCTCGCTCCAGCTCCAGCTGCGCCACAGGCCCAGCTTCTTCTCGCGCAGAAAGACCTTGTCGCCGCGCCGCTCGCAGGCGTTCCAGAACACCGCCGGCAGGGTCTCGCCCGGGATGTCCGTCGGATTCGGCGGCACCGCGGTCTGGGCATCCCACAGATTGCTCATCGCCAGGTCTTCTTTTTCTTCCAGCGCCGCTCGCCGCGCGCGCCCGAGGCCTGCATGCCCAGGTAGAACTCCTTGATGTCCTCCTTCTCGCGCAGGCGCTCGCAAGCATCCTCCATCACGACGCGGCCGTTCTCCAGCACATAGCCGTAGTCGGCGGCGTTCAGCGCCATGTTCGCGTTCTGCTCCACCAGCAGGATGGTGGTGCCGCGCTCGCGGTTGATGCGCACGACGATCTCGAAGATCTCCTTGGTCAGCTTCGGCGAGAGGCCCAGGCTGGGCTCGTCCAGCAGGATCAGCGCCGGCGCCGCCATCAGCGCGCGGGAAATCGCCAGCATCTGCTGCTGCCCGCCCGACAGCAGCCCCGCCGGCTGCAGCGCGCGCTCGCGCAGGATCGGGAAATAGCCGAACACCCCCTCGACATCGCGCGCCACGCCGTCGCGGTCGTGCCGCGTGTAGGCGCCCATCAGCAGGTTGTCGCGCACCGACAGCAGCGGGAACACCTCGCGCCCCTCGGGCACATGGCTCAGCCCGCGCTGCACGATCAGCGCCGGGTCCAGGGCCGTGATGTCCTCGCCCCGGAACTCCACCGCGCCGCGGCGCGGGTCCAGGATGCCCGAGATGGTCTTCAGGATCGTCGTCTTGCCCGCGCCGTTGGAGCCCAGCACGGTGGCGATCTCGCCCTGTCGCACCGTCAGGCTGATGCCGCGTATGGCCTTGATCGGGCCATAGGCGCTCTCGACATTGCTGAGCTTCAGCACCGCCTCGGCGCTCATGCCCGCGCCCTCCGCAGCGAGGAGGCGTCGTCGGCGCTGCCAAGATAGGCCTCGATCACGCCCGGATGCGCCTGCACCTCGGCCGGCGTGCCCAGGGCAAGCACCTCGCCCTGGTTCATCGCCAGCACCCGGTCCGACACCTTGCTGACCAGGCTCATGTCGTGCTCCACCATCAGCACCGTGATGCCCAGATCGTTCTTGATGTCCTGGATCCAGAAGGCCATGTCGCCGGTCTCCTCGACGTTCAGCCCCGACGAGGGCTCGTCCAGCAGCAAGAGCCGGGGCTCCATCGCCAGCGCCCGCGCCAGCTCGACGACCTTGCGCACGCCATAGGGCAGGCCCGCCACCATGGTGTCGCGGTAATGCTGCAGGTCCAGGAAGTCGATCACCTCCTCCACCTTGTGCCGCGTGCGGCGCTCGGCCTCGCGCACCGCGGGCAGGAACATCAGCTCGGACCAGAGCCGGCGCGGATGGCGGATATGGCGGCCGATCAGGAGGTTCTGCAGCACCGTCGCATGCTCGAACAGCTCGATGTTCTGGAAGGTGCGCGCGATCCCCAGGCCGGCGACGCGGTGCGGCGCCACGCTGCTCAGCGGCTGGCCCAGATAGGCGATGTGGCCGCTGGTCGGCGTATAGATGCGGCTGATCAGGTTGAACACCGTGGTCTTGCCGGCGCCGTTCGGGCCGATCAGCGTGAACACCTCGCCGCGGCGCACGTCGAACGACACCTCGTTGACCGCCAGCACGCCGCCGAAGCGCACGCTCAGGTTCCGGGCCGACAGCAGGATCTCGCCGCTCATTTCAGCCGGTCCGACTTCTGGAAGGCCTTCTGCCGCTTGAACAGGCCGCGGCGGTAGAAGGGAAACAGCTGCAGCCAGGTGCGCGCCTTCAGCCAGCGGCCGTACAGGCCCAGCGGTTCGAACAGCACGAAGGCGATCAGGACCAGGCCGTAGACCGCGCCCTGCAGCCCCGGCGCCTGGCCGATCGCCGGCGGCAGGCCGTCCTTCACCAGCGCGATCAGCTGCGGCATCGTGATCAGGAAGATCGCGCCCAGGAAGGCACCGTGCACCGAACCCAGGCCGCCGATCACCACCATCAGCAGCAGGTCGATGCTCTGCAGGATGCCGAACTGGTCCGGCGACAGGAAGCGGATCTTGTGCGCATACAGGGCCCCGCCGATGCCGGCCAGCGCGGCCGACAGCGCGAAGCTCAGCGTCTTGTAATAGGCCAGGTGGATGCCCATGCTCTGCGCCGAGATCTCCGAATCGCGGATCGCGACAAAGGCCCGCCCGGTCGGCGCGCGCAGCAGGTTCAGCACCGCCAAGGTGCAGCCCACGGTGATCACCAGGCAGACGAAATAGAAGCCCTCGGCGCTCTCGATCGTCCAGTCGAAGGCCTGCAGCTGAGCGACCATCTTGCCGGCATTGCCGCCGGTCACGCTCTCCCAGCGCGCCAGCCCCTCCTCGACGATGAAGCCGAAGGACAGCGTCGCGATGCCCAGATAGATGCCCTTGACCCGCAGCGCCGGCAGCCCCACCACCGCACCGACCAGGGCCGACAGCAGCGCCGCCGCCGCGATCGACAGCGGAAACGGCCAGCCATGGCCCGCCAGCACCGCCTGCGTGTAGGCGCCGACGCCCAGGAAGGCCGCATGGCCGATCGAGAACAGGCCGGTGAAGCCGGCCAGCAGCATCAGCCCCAGGCCGACCACGCCGTAGATCAGCACGAAGGTCAGCTGGGCCAGCCAGTACTCGTCCAGCAGCCGGGGCGCCGCGGCCAGCGCCAGCAGCAGCAGGCCATACCAGAAGCGCTGCCCGCCATGCTTGGCGAGATCGATGTCCTGGTCGTAGCTGGTCTTGAAGATGAAGCGCATCGCGGCCGGCCCGTCAGACTTTCTTGCGCAGCTGCTCGCCGAACAGCCCGTTGGGCCTGAGCATCAGCATCAGCAGCACCGCCACATAGGGCGTCACGTCCTTGACGCCCTCGGGCAGGTAGAAGCCCGCCAGCGCCTCGACCACGCCGATCAGCACCCCGCCGACGATCGCGCCGGGCAGGCTGCCGAAGCCGCCCACCACCGCGGCCGGAAAGGCCTTCAGGCCGATCAGGCCCATGTTCGCGTGCACGAAGGTGATCGGCGCCAGCAAGAAGCCGGCGATCGCTGCCACCGCCGCGGCCAGGCCCCACACCAGGCCGTTGAGCCGCTTGACCGGAATGCCCATGTAATAGGCCGCCAGCTGGTTCTGCGAGCTGGCCTGCATCGCGATGCCCACCTTGCTGTAGCGGAACAGCAGGTAGAGCAGCCCGCACAAGAGCCCCGTCACCGCGATCACCACCAGTTGCTCCACCGCCAGCACCACGCCGCCTAGCTGCAGCAGCGCGCCGCGATACGGCAGCTCCAGCGCATGGGTCTCGGTGCCGATGCCGGGGATCATCGTGATCGCGCCGCGCGCCACATAGCCGATGCCGATCGTGAGCATCACGATCGCGAAGGCCGGCTGGCCCAGGATCGGGCCGATCACGACGCGCTCCAGCCCCATGCCGAAGGCCGCCATCGCCAGGATCACGCAGGGAATCGTCAGCCAGAACGGCAGGCCCGCGGCACTCAGGAGCGCCAGGCCCAGGAAGGCGCCCAGCATCATCAGATCACCCTGGGCGAAGCTGACCGTCTCGGTGGCCTTGTAGATCAGCACGAAGCCCAGCGCGATCAGGCCATAGATACAGCCTTGGGCCACCCCGCCAATCAGGACCTGCAGTACCTGCATCGCGCGCTTGTCTCCGCCAGACGCTTGGATGCGCCGTGTTGTCGGTGAGGCTTGTGCGATCTACGGACGCGACACCCCCTGCCCGCTTTGTACACAAAGCATCCGACACCGCAGGCCCGAGGAAACCCCAGCGCGAGGCCGCGAAACAGCAAGAAAAAACCCGCAGACCTTGCGGGCTGCGGGCTGGTTCGGCGAGGCCACGGGAAGGACTAGTCTTCCTCTTTGAACGCCTCTGCGCGTTTGCTCTTGATCGAGGGCAGCATCACGATCACCACCATCAGCGCGGCGGCGATCAGCAGACCGGCCGACAGCGGGCGCGTCATGAAGGTGGTCCAGTCGCCGCGCGACAGCAGCAGCGCGCGGCGCAGGTTCTCCTCCATCATCGGGCCCAGGATGAAGCCCAGCAGCAGCGGCGCCGGTTCGCAGCTCAGCTTGTAGAACAGATAGCCGATCACCGCGAACACGGCCGTCATGTAGACGTCGAAGCTGTTGTTGTTCAGCGTGTAGCTGCCGATGCAGCAGAAGGTCACGATGGCCGGGAACAGGAAGCGGTAGGGCACGGTCAGCAGCTTGATCCAGATGCCGATCAGCGGCAGGTTCAGGATCACCAGCATCAGGTTGCCGATCCACATCGACGCGATCAGGCCCCAGAACAGCTCGGGGTTGCTGGTCATCACCTGCGGGCCGGGCTGGATGCCCTTGATCGTCATCGCGCCGACCATCAGCGCCATCACCGCGTTCGGCGGGATGCCCAGGGTCAGCATCGGGATGAAGCTGGTCTGCGCGCCGGCGTTGTTGGCCGACTCGGGACCGGCCACGCCCTGGATCGCGCCCTTGCCGAACTGGCTGGGGTCCTTTGCGACCTTCTTCTCCAGCGTGTAGGCCGCGAACGAGGCCAGCAGCGCGCCGCCGCCAGGCAGCACGCCCAGGATCGAACCCAGCGAGGTGCCGCGCAGCACGGCCGGCCAGGCGTCATGGAAGTCCTGCTTGGTGGGCCACAGGCCCTTGACGTCCTTGGTGAAGACCTCGCGGTGCTCGGCCGGCTTGCCCAGGTTGGCGATGATCTCGCCGAAGCCGAACACGCCCATCGCGATCACGACGAAGCCCAGGCCGTCGGTCAGCTCCGGGATCTCGAACGAGAAGCGCGGCGTGCCCGAGATCACGTCGGTGTTGATCTGGCCGATCAGCAGGCCCAGCACGATCATCCCGATCGCCTTCAAGAGCGAACCCGAGGCCAGCACCACGGCGCCGATCAGGCCCAGCACCATCAGCGAGAAATACTCGGCCGGGCCAAACTTGAAGGCCAGCTCGGTCAGCGGCGGCGCGAAGGCCGCGATGATCACGGTGCCGACGCAGCCGGCGAAGAAGGAGCCCAGACCGGCGGCCGCGAGCGCGGCGCCGGCACGGCCCTTGCGCGCCATCTGGTAGCCGTCGATCGCGGTCACGACCGAGCTCGACTCGCCCGGCACATTGATCAGGATGGCCGTGGTCGAGCCGCCGTACTGCGCGCCGTAGTAGATGCCGGCCAGCATGATCAGCGCCGGCGTCGCGTCCAGCGCATAGATCGAGGGCAGCAGCATCGCGATCGTCGCGACCGGGCCCAGGCCCGGCAGCACGCCGATCAAGGTGCCCAGCATCGCGCCGCCGAAGGCGTACAGCAGGTTGGTCAGGGTCAGCGCGGTCTGGAAACCGAGCGCCAGGTTGTTCAGCAGATCCATCGATGACTCCTCAGGCAGCGCCCATGAACGCAGGCCAGACCGGAATCACCAGCTTCAGACCCCAGATAAAAATCACCCAGCTGAACACCGTCAGCAGCACGGCGTTGAGCAGGGCCTCGTGCCACTTGAACTCGTCGCCGGCCAGCGCCGCGACGATCACCAGCAGCGGCAGCGTGATCGCCATGCCCAAGCGCGGCAGCGCCAGGCCGAACAGCACCACGGCGACCACGATGATGATCAGCGGCCGCCAGGCGATCGCGCCCACCGGATCGCCGCCCTCGGATTCGATGCTCAGCGCCTTGAACAGCACCGCACCGCCCAGGATGGCCAGCAGGACGCCCAGGCCGAAGGGGAAGTAGCCGGGACCGGGCCGGGCGGACGAGCCGAAGCTGTATTCGGTGGCACCCCAGGCAAAGCCCAGGCCGACCACCAAGAACATCAGCCCCGACCAGAAGTCTCGTTGACTCTTGATCTTCATGTGAGGAACCCTTAAAGCTCTAATGAACCGGCTGCATTCTAGGCAGCACCCTGCGGGCTAAGCTGTGTGGTTTCCACGTAAGTTCGGGCCTATGTCGCTGCCGCGACAGGCCGGCCGGGAGCTGCCGGTTCGGCGCCGCTCAGGCCTCCCACTGCGGGGTGCTGCGCAACACCTCTTCCAGCGTCGTCAGCCCTTCGGCCACCTTCATCGCGCCGGCCAGGCGCAGCGGCCGCAGCCCTTCCTGCATGGCCTGGCGGCGCAGCGCCGAGATGTCGGGCGTCGGGTGGATCGCGGCCTTGACCGCCTCGCTGACGGTCAGCAGCTCGAACAGGCCGGCGCGGCCGCGGTAGCCGGTGTTGCGGCAGTCCAGACAGCCGACCGGCTTGCAGGGCTTGACCCCGCCGTTCATGCGCCAATGCTTGAGCATGTCGTTGAGCGAATCACGCGTGACCGCGGGGTCGGGCTGCTTGCAGGCCGGGCACAAGGTGCGCACCAGGCGCTGGGCCAGCACGCCGATCACGGTGGCCGTGATCAGGTAGGGCGGCACGCCCAGATCGGTCAGGCGCGTGATCGCCGAGGCCGCGTCGTTGGTGTGCAGCGTGGAGAACACCAGGTGGCCGGTCAGCGCCGCCTGGATCGCCATCTCGGCGGTCTCCAGGTCGCGGATCTCACCCACCATGATGATGTCCGGGTCCTGGCGCATCAGCGCGCGCAGGCCCTCGGCGAAACCGAGGTCGAGCGCCGCCTGCACCTGGGTCTGGTTGAAGGCCGGCTCGATCATCTCGATCGGGTCCTCGATCGTCGTGACGTTGACCTCGTCGGTGGCCAGGCGCTTCAGGGTCGAATACAGCGTCGAGGTCTTGCCGCTGCCGGTCGGGCCGGTCACCAGGATGATGCCGTGCGGCTGCGCGGTCAGCCGGGTCCAGCGCTCGGCGTCATGGCCGGAGAAGCCCAGCTGGTCGAGATTCTTGACCGCGGTGTCGGGGTCGAAGATGCGCATCACCATCTTCTCGCCGAAGGCGGTGGGCAGGGTCGACAGGCGCATTTCCACCTCGTCGCCGGCCGGGTTGCGCGTCTTGATGCGGCCGTCCAGCGGCCGGCGCCGCTCCACCACGTCCATGCGCCCGAGCAGCTTGATGCGCGAGGTCATCGCGCTCATCACCGGAGGAGGCAGTTGGTAGACGGTGTGCAGCACGCCGTCGATGCGGAAACGGATCACGCCCATGTCGCGGCGCGGCTCGAGGTGGATGTCCGAGGCGCGCTGGTCGAAGGCGTATTGCCATAGCCAGTCCACCACCTGCACCACGCCCTGATCGTTCGCGTCCAGCTGCTTGTTGTTCTTGCCCAGTTCGACCAGCTGCTCGAAGCTGGCCACCTGGGTCACCTCGCCGGCCTTGGCGGCGGCGCGCACCGAGCGCGCCAGGGTGAAGAACTCGGTGGTGTAGCGCGCGATCTCCAACGGATTGGCCACCACCAGCTTGATCGGCTTGCGGGTGTGCGACTCGATCTGCGCCACCCAGCTGCGGTCGAAGGGCTCGGAGGTGGCGATCGTCACGTCGGTCAGCCCCACCTGCACCGGCAGGCAGCGCTTGGCCTCGGCATAGCCCACCGACATGATGTCCGACACCCGACCCACATCGACCTTCAGCGGATCGATGCGCAGATAGGGCAGCTTGGCGCGCGCGGCCAGCCATTCGGTCAGCTGGTCCAGGTCCAGCGGCTTGTTGCTGCCGGCGCGGGTCAGGCCCGCATGGCCCAGGCGCACCAGCGGATGCAGGGCCGAATCGCCGGCGGCGAAGCGCGTCTCCATGCGCTGCACCTGCTCGGCATCGAGCAGCCCGTCCTCCTGCATCCAGCGCAGCAGGCGGCGCCATTCGAGCCGGCCCTCGGGCTGCCGGCCCGCGCCGGCCGCCTCGCCGGGGACGGGACTCTTGGTCTTGCTGCTGGCGCTCATCGGGCACCCTCCATGCTGCGCAATGCGGAATTCGCCTCGGGAACGGCCCGACGGCTCATGGCTGGGACTCGCCGAGAAGCTGGTTGATCACGCTCATCGGCAGCGGCCGCACCAGGCGCAGCCATTTGCGCGCCGGCAGACCGTGGCCCAGGTACTGCGACTCGATATTAGCCGCCCGGCGCTCCAACTCCTCGCGCTCCGGCACCTGCACGCCGCGCGCCGCGACGACGATGGTGTTGCCCTCCTTGGTCGGCGCCAGGCTCCAGACCTGATCGCTGCCGAACACCCGGGCAATGCGGGCGGCGCTGCGTGCGAAGCTCGCGGCGCGGCCGAACAGGTTGACGGTCATCAGCCCGCCCTCCTCCAGCACGCCGCGGCAGGCCGCGTAGAAGGCCTCATCGTCCAGCACCGGCGAGGCCGCGTCATGGTCGTAGAGGTCGACATTCAGCACCGCGACGCTCTGCAGCCTGGCCGGATCGGCCACCCAGGCGCCGGCATCGGCATTCACGACGCTCAGCCGCGCATCGTCCTGCGGCAGGTGGAACCAGCTGTGGCAGGCCGCGATCACGGTCGGGTTGATCTCGACCGCCGTGGTGCGCATCTTCAGCACCTTGTGGCAGAAGCGCGTCAGCGAAGCCGCGCCCAGGCCCAGTTGCACCGCCTGGCCTTCGCGCAGCGCGGCGCTCTCGCGCCACAGCATCCAGGCCATCATGCGCTGCACATATTCCAGCTCCAGCTGCTGGGGCTTCCTGATGCGCATCGCGCCCTGCACCCAGATCGAGTCCAGGTGCAGGAAACGCACGCCGTCGTATTCGCTCAGGGTGGCCGGGATCCAGTCGGGCTTCCTGGACTGTTCTTTTCTCTTGCTCATGGATCAAGTAGACCATGGCGCGCGAACACCTCGCGCCAGGCCGCCAGCTTGCGCTCGAAGGACCAGGCCGCGTTGGCCGGGCTGCTGGACGGCAGGCGGTAGACCGGCAGCCCGAGCCGCTGCGTCACCTTGATGTGGCGCGCCGATTCGCCGCCGTTATGCGCCACCGCTTGCAGCGCCGGCAGCTGCGCCGCCAGGCCCAGCAGGTCGTTCGGTTCGGCCGCGCGGATCGCACTGTCCAGGCTGCCTTCGCGCTCGCAGGCGGCGTAGACATCCCAGATCGCCAGTCCGCGCGAGCGTGCGAAGTCCAGCCGGTCCTCGTAGGCCAGGGCCCGCAAGTCCTGACCCCAGAGTCTAGACAGCAGCGGCCAGAACTGGTTGCGCGGGTGGCCGTAGTACTGCTGCGCGGCCAGCGAGGCCGCGCTCGGGAAGCTGCCCAGCAGCAGCAGCCGGGCAGCGGGCGAGCACACCGGGGCCAGGCCTTGCCATTTGGGGGGATGGGCAAGCGGCACCGGCTTTGCGATGATCGCCGCGGTTTTGGGATTGAAACGATCGGGCACAGGAGGACTGTCAATGAACACCGAAGCAATCTGGCTTTTCTTGAGCACCCAGGGCATGGATTTCGGCCTCAAGGTGCTGGCCGCGCTGGCGGCCTGGATCATCGGCCGCTGGATTATCAATCTGGCCGTCGGCCTGTTCACGCGCGCGCTGGAGGCCGGCAAGAAGGTCGATTCGACCCTCTCCAACTACCTGCGCTCCATCCTCACGGTGCTGCTGAACATCGTGCTGGTGCTGGCGATCCTGGACATCTTCGGCATCAAGACCACCTCCTTCGCCGCGCTGCTGGCCGGCGCCGGCCTGGCGATCGGCACCGCCTGGGGCGGCCTGCTGACGCATTTCGCGGCCGGTGTATTCATGCAGGTGCTGCGGCCCTTCAAGGTGGGCGACTTCGTGCAGGTCGGCGGCGTCACCGGCACGGTGCACGAGATCGGCCTGTTCGGCACCACGCTGATCACGCCGGACAATGTGCAGACCATCATCGGCAACAACAAGATCTTCTCGGACACGATCCAGAACTACTCGACCCTGCCGCACCGCCGCGTCGACTGCGTCGCCAAGGTGGCCAACACGGTGGACCCGCTGGACGCGATCGCGCGGCTGAAGCCGGTGGTCGCCGCGATCCCGAACGTCGTGGCCGCGCCGGCACCGGACATCGAGATCATGAGTTTCACGCCGGAAGGCCCGATGCTGTGCGTGCGGCCCTACTGCCACACCGACCATTACTGGCAGGTCTATTTCGACACCCACAAGGCCATCGTCGCGACCTTCGGCGCGGCCGGCTACCCGGTGCCGGAGACGCCGCTCGCGCCGCGCAATCGCTGAGCGACGCGGGCACGGGCGGCCCCCCCGTGCAAGTCCCCCCAAGTTCCTGGGGGTGGCGGATCGGCACTTTCAGGCGCAGGCTACCGGCTGCTCAGCGGCCGTGGCGATCCTTCCCCGCGCCACGGGTTGGTCAACAACCGACAAGGGCTTGAGTGCCCGCGAAAGGAGCGCCATGAAGCTTTCCGTCCTGAAGCGCGGCGCGCCGCGCTCGACCGGCCTGTCGGCGTTGGCGCTTGGCGCCGCGTTCTTCCTCGCCTCGTGCGGCGGCGGCGACGACGCCGGCGATGCGCGCACGGACCCGCTCGACGCCAGCGTGCGTGCGCTCGGCGCCGACAACGCAGCTTGCGACAACCGCGTCAACGACACCCACGCGAAGCTGCTGCAATGCGTCACGCTCGAAGGCGTGCGCCGTCACCAGGCAGCGCTGCAGGCCTTCGCCGATGCGAACAACGGCACCCGCGTCTCCGGCTCGCCCGGCTACGACGCATCGGCGGCGTACGCCGCTCAGGTGTTGCGCGATGCCGGCTACGTCGTCACGATCCAGGAGTTCCAGTTCCAGACCTTCATCTCGCTCGCGCCCAGCTTGCTCGAGCAGCTCTCGCCGCCGCCGGCCGGGCCGATCGAGAACCGCATCATGTCCTACTCGGGCAGCGGCGACGTCAGCGCGGCGGTGAGCACGGTGAACGATGTCCGCGGCTGCAATGCTGCCGACTTCGCCGGCTTCCCGGCCGGCCATATCGCGCTGATCTCGCGCGGCTCCTGCAGCTTCGCCATCAAGGCGACCAATGCCTACAACGCCGGTGCCAGTGCGGTCGTCATCTACAACAACGAGCCGGGCGGGCTCAACGGCACCCTGGGCGCCGGCTTCGCGCTGAACATTCCGGTCACCTCGGTGACGCAGGCGACGGGCCAGCAGCTGGCGACGACGCCGGGCCTGGTGATGCGGCTCAGGACCTCGACCTTCCGCGGCCTCGCGACCACCAGCAACGTGATCGCCGAGTCGATCGCAGGCGACGCGAACAACGTCGTGATGGTCGGCGCCCACCTCGACTCGGTGAACGCCGGGCCGGGCATCAACGACAACGGCTCGGGCAGCGCCGCTGTCCTGGAAACCGCGCGCATGATGGCCAAGGTGAAGCCGCGCAACAAGCTGCGCTTCGCACTCTGGGGCGCCGAGGAGTCAGGACTGATCGGCTCGACCTACTATGTCAACAACCTGACGCAAGCGCAGAGGGAGCAGATCGCGCTGTACCTCAACTTCGACATGATCGGCTCGCCGAACCATGTGTTCTTCATCTACGACGGCGACGACTCCGACGGCGTCGGCGCAGGCGCCGGCCCCGGCGGCTCGGCAGAGATCGAGAAGATCTTCGAGCTGTACTTCAATGAGCGCGGCATCCCGTTCAAGGGCGCCGACTTCACCGGCCGCTCGGACTACGGCCCCTTCATCAATGCCGGCATCCCGGCGGGCGGTCTGTTCACCGGCGCCGAAGGCATCAAGACGGCCGCCGAGGCGGCCCTGTGGGGCGGCACCGCCGGCCAGCCCTACGACCCCTGCTACCACCAGGCCTGCGATGGCTACGCCAACAACAACGCTCAGGCGCTCGACCTGAACAGCGATGCGGTCGCCTACGCGACGCTGCAGTTCGCCATGAGCACCGAGGCCGTGAACGGGCAGCGCGGCAAGGGCAACTTCAAGCTCCGCGACCTGAGCCAGATCGATCCGGACCACAAGCCGGTGAGCGAGTAAGCGGCGCCCCGATCCCGGCTGCCAAACGCACGGGGCGGTCAGCCGCCCTGTGCAGATGCCCCCGGGGCGACAAGTCCCGCCAGCCGCGGCAGCGCCGCCCGCACATTCGCGCCGGTGACTGCCGCGGTCTCGTCAAGGCTCCAGCCGCGCAGCGCGGCCAGGCTCGCGGCAATGCGCGGCAGTTCCGCCGGCTCGTTGCGCCCCTGCGCCCTTCCGGCCACGCGCTCGTCCGCCGTCGCATAGAGCCAATGCGGCGGGATGTCCGGCGCATCGGTCTCCAGCACCAAGCTCTCGGCCGGCAGCTCGGCCGCCAGGCGACGGATCTGCAGCGAGCGCTCGTAGGTCAAGGTGCCGCCAAAGCCCAGCTTGAAACCCATGCCGACGAAGGTATCCGCCTGCTGCCGGCTGCCATTGAACGCATGCGCGATGCCGCCCGCCACCTCGACACGGCGCAGCCCGCGCAGCAGCTGGTCGGCGCTCTTGCGCACATGCAGGATCACCGGCAGGCCGAAGCGCTTGGCCAGCTTCAGTTGCTCCAGGTAGAAGAACTCCTGCCGCGCCACGTCCAGACCGGAGACGAAGAAATCCAGCCCGATCTCGCCGATCGCCACCAGCCGCGGGTCCTCGCGATGCCGCGCCAGCAGGCCGGCCAGGATCTCCAGGTCCGTTTCCTGCGCCCGCATCACATAGAGCGGATGGATGCCCAGCGCGTAGGCAAAGCCATGCTCATGCGCTAGCGCGCGCACCGCCTCGAAGTCGAAGGCGCCGACCGCCGGAATCACGATCTGCGTCACGCCCGCCGCGCGGGCCCGCGCCACCACCGCGTCCCGGTCCGCGTCGAACTCCGGCGCGTCCAGGTGGCAGTGGCTGTCAACCCACATGATCGGCTAGCGGAACACCACCGTCCGGTGCCCGTTCAGCAGCACGCGGTGCTCGGCATGCCACTGGATCGCGCGCGCCAGGGTCACGCATTCGACATCGCGGCCGATCGCCACCAGTTGCTCGGGCGGCAGGCTGTGATCGATGCGCGCCACCTCCTGCTCGATGATCGGGCCCTCGTCCAGGTCCGAGGTCACGTAATGGGCCGTCGCGCCGATCAGCTTGACGCCGCGCTCATAGGCCTGGTGGTAGGGCTTGGCGCCCTTGAAGCTGGGCAGGAAGCTGTGGTGGATGTTGATCGCGCGGCCCGACAGATAGGCGCAGAACTCGGGGCTGAGGATCTGCATATAGCGCGCCAGCACCACCAGGTCGATCCGGTTCTCCTCCACCACTTCGCGGATCTTGCGCTCCTGCGCGGCCTTCTGCTCGGCCGAGCTGTTCAGCAGCGGGAAATGGTGGAAGGGAATGTTGTGCGAGGCGGCCAGCTGGTAGAAGTCGCGGTGGTTCGAGACGATGGCCGGGATCTCGATCGGCAGATGCCCGGTCTGCACGCGGAACAGCAGGTCGTTCAGGCAATGGCCCAGCTTCGAGACCAGCAGCAGCACGCGGGTCTTGGCCGCCCCGGCCACCAGCTCCCAGTCCATCTGCAGCCGCGCGGCCAGCGGCGCAAAGGCCGCGCGCAGCGCGGCGGCCTCGGCACCGGCCGCGCACTCGAACTCCAGGCGCATGAAGAAGCGCTGGTGGTCGGCATCGCCATGCTGGGCCGAGGTCAGGATGTTGCCGCCCTGCTCCAGCAGAAATCCGGTCACGGCATGGACGATGCCCGCGCGGTCGGGGCAGCTGAGCTTGAGGATGAATCGGGAGGAGAGGTGGCTCATACAAGAATCTTTCGGGGCCCGCGATCCTACTGCAGCACGCTACTGCAGCGCCCCGCCCACCAGCCGCAGCTGTGCCTCGCAGCGCGCCGCCAGGCCCTGGTCGTGGGTCACCAGCACGAAGGCCGTGCCCTGCTCGCGCGCGGTGTCCAGCATCAGCGCGAACACGGCGTCGGCGGTGTCGCGGTCCAGATTGCCGGTCGGCTCGTCGGCCAGCACGCAGGCCGGACGCGTCACCAGCGCGCGCGCGATCGCCACCCGCTGGCGCTCGCCGCCGGACAACTCGGACGGCCGATGCGCCAGGCGCTGGCCAAGACCCAGCTTGCTCAGCATCGCGGCCGCCTGCGCACGCGCCTCGGGCTTGGGGCTGCGCCGCACGCGCAGCGGCATCGCCACATTGTCCAGCGCGCTGAACTCCGGCAACAGGTGGTGGAACTGGTAGACGAAGCCCAGATGCTGGTTGCGCCATTGGCCCAGCGCCGGCTCGCCCAGGGCCGCCAGATCCTGCCCCATCAGCGCGACCTTGCCGGCCGAGGGCTTGTCCAGCCCGCCCAGCAGATGCAGCAAGGTGGACTTGCCCGAGCCCGAGGCGCCCAGCACGGCCAGGGTCTGGCCGCGGCCGACGCGGATGTCCACGCCCTTCAGCACCTGCACGTCCAGCCCGCCCTCGCGGAAGCGCCGCGACAGCGCCATGCCCTCCAACACGACATCACTCATAGCGCAGGGCCTCGGCCGGTTGCACGCGGCTGGCGCGCCAGCTCGGATACAGGGTGGCCACGAAGGCCAGGATCAGCGAGGTCACCGCGATCGGCAGGACGTCGGTGCTCTGCGGGTCGCTGGGCATGCGGCTGATCAGGTAGATGCTGCCGGGCAGGAAGCTGACGTTCAGCAGCCGCTCGATGGCCGGCACGATCACGTCGATGTTGTAGGCCACCAGCAGCCCGAGACCCACGCCCGAGAGCGTGCCGATCACCCCCGAAGCCGCGCCCTGCACCATGAAGATGCCCATGATGGAGCGCGGGCTGGCGCCGAAGGTGCGCAGGATCGCGATGTCGGACTGCTTGTCGGTCACCGTCATCACCAGGGTCGAGACCAGGTTGAAGGCCGCCACCGCGACGATCAGGGTCAGGATGATGCTCATCAGCCGCTTCTCGACCTGCACCGCGTCGTACCAGTTGGCATTGGTGCGGGTCCAGTCGCGCACCCGGATCTCGGGACCCAGGCTCCGCGCCAGCTGCTCGCCGATGCGACGCGCCTCGTGCACATCGGCCAGCTTCAGCTGCACGCCGGTGGGCCCGGCGACGCGGAACAGCTTGGCCGCATCGTCCACATGGATCAGGGCCAGGCCGCTATCGTATTCGTAGTGGCCGGCATTGAAGACCCCCACCACCGTGAAGCTTTTCAGGCGCGGCTGGGTGCCGGCCGGCGTCACCTGGCCACCGGGCGTCACCAGGGTCAGCTTGTCGCCCTCGCGCACGCCCAGTTGGCGCGCCAGTTCGCCGCCCAGCACCATGCCCCATTCGCCGGCCTTCAGCCGGGCCAGCGGCCCGTCCTTCAGCTGCGCGGCCAGCGGCGTGACCAGCGGCTCCAGCTGCGGGTCGATGCCGCGCACGATGGTGCCGCGCATGTCCTCGCCGCGCGCGATCAGGGCCTGGGCCGCGACGAAGGGGGCGGCGCCCTGCACCGCCGGGTTCTGCTTGGCGCGGGCCACCGTCGCCTGCCAGTCGGGCAGCGCCTGGCCATCGTAGGACATCAGCTCCACATGGGCGATCACGCTGAGCATGCGGTCGCGCACCTCCTTCTGGAAGCCGTTCATCACCGACAGCACGATGATCAGCGCGGCCACGCCCAGGGCGATGCCCAGCACCGAGACGCCGGAGATGAAGGAAATGAAGCGGTTGCGCCGCCCGCCGCGGCCGGCGCGGGTGTAGCGCCAGCCGATCTGCAACTCATAGGGCCAATTCATGGGCGGGGATGCTAACCGAGAGCCAGGCGGCAGCGCCCGCACCGCAGTCCCGAGCGGGCAGCGCCGACCCGGCTTTGCCGGTCGGCCGGTGGCCAAGGCCTCCGGCCGTGGCGCGCGCAGCGCATAGGGGGTGGGCCGTCAATGCGCCTCGTCCCAGTTCGCGCCGACGCCCACCTCGGCCAGCAGCGGCACCTTCAGATCGGCCACGCCGGCCATCAGCCGCGGCACCTCGGCCTTGATCCAGTCCAGCTCGGCCGCGGGCACCTCGAACACCAGTTCGTCGTGCACCTGCATGATGATCTTGGTGGCCTTGGCGCTTTCGTCCAAGGCCCGCTGCACCGCCACCATCGCCAGCTTGATCAGGTCGGCGGCCGTGCCCTGCATCGGCGCATTGATCGCCTGGCGCTCGGCGCCGCTCTTGCGCGGGCCGTTGCCGCCGTTGATCTCGGGCAGGTAGATGCGCCGGCCGAAGAAGGTCTCGACATAGCCCTTGGCCTTGGCCGATTCGCGCGTCTCGTCCATATAGCGCTTCACGCCGGCGAAGCGGGTGAAATAGCGGTCGATGTAGTCCTTGGCCGCTTTCGTCTCGATGCTCAAGGACTGCGCCAGGCCGAAGGCGCCCATGCCGTAGATCAGGCCGAAGTTGATGGTCTTGGCATAGCGGCGCTGCTCGCTCGTCACCTCGTCGACCGCGACGCCGAACACCTCGCTGGCGGTCGCACGGTGCACGTCGATGCCCTCGCCAAAGGCGCGCAGCAGGCCCGGGTCCTCGCTGATATGCGCCATGATGCGCAGCTCGATCTGCGAGTAGTCGGCGCTGACGATCACATGCCCCGGCGGCGCGACAAAGGCCTCGCGCACCTTGCGCCCTTCCGCGGTGCGGATCGGGATGTTCTGCAGGTTCGGGTCGTTGCTGGCCAGGCGGCCGGTCACGGCCACCGCCTGCGCATAGGTGGTGTGCACGCGGCCGGTCCGCGCGTTCACCATCTGCGGCAGCTTGTCGGTGTAAGTGCTCTTGAGCTTGGCCAGGCCGCGGTACTCGAGGATCTTGGCCGGCAGCGGGTAGTCCTGGGCCAGCTTGTCCAGCACCTCCTCGTCGGTCGAGGGCGCGCCGGTGGCGGTCTTCTTGACGACCGGCAGGCCGAGCTTGTTGAACAGGATCTCGCCGATCTGCTTGGGGCTGCCCATATTGAAGGGCTGGCCGGCGATCGCATAGGCCTCCTGCTCGATCACGACCAGGCGCTGCGCCAGCTCGTGGCTCTGCGCCTGCAGCCGCGCCGCGTCGATCAGCACGCCGTTGCGCTCGATGCGCGCCAAGGTGTGCGAGGCCGGCAGCTCGATCTGCTGGTAGACGAACTTCAGGCCGGCCTCCGCCTCGATGCGCGGCAGCAGCAGCTCGTGCACCTGCACGCACATCTCCGAATCCTCGCCCGAGTATTCGGTGGCGCGCGCCACGTCCACCTGGGCAAAGGGAATCTGGTGCACGCCCTTGCCGCACAGGTCCTCGTAGGAAATGCCCGCCCGGCCCAGATAGCGCTCGCCCAGCGCCCCCAGGCCATGGGTCTTGTGCGCCTCCAGCACATAGCTTTGCAGCATGGTGTCGTGCGCATAGCCGGCGACCTGAATGCCATGGTTGGCGAACACATGGGTGTCGTACTTGATGTTCTGGCCCAGCTTCTGCTTGGTCGGGTCCTCCAGCCAGGGCCTGAGCCGGGCCAGCACCTCGTCCAGCGGCAGTTGCTCGGGCGCGTCCGGCCCGGCATGGCGCAGCGGGATATAGGCCGCCTTGCCCGGCTCCACCGCGAAGGAGATGCCGACGATGCGGGCCTGCATGCCGTCCAGCGAATCGGTCTCGGTGTCCAGCGCGGTCAGCGGCGCGGCCGCCAGCTTGGCCAGCCAGGCCTCGAACCGGTCCCAGCTCAGCAGCGCTTCGTAGTGACGCTCGATCGCCGCGGCCGGCGCCGCCGGCTCGGCGAACAGCTCGCCATTGCCGGACGCCCGAGCGGCCGCGGCCTTGGGCTTGCCGGCCGGCGCCGCCGGGACCGCCTCGCCGCTCAGCTCCTTCAGCCAGGTCTTGAAGCCGTTGCGGCCGTAGAAGTCGATCAGGCCGGCCTGGTCCACCGCTTTCAGCTGCAGCGACGCCAGCGCCGGCCAGCCGGGCATCTGCTCGGCCAGGTCGCAGTCGCTCTTGATCGTCACCAGCCTGCGGCCCAGCGGCAGCCAGTCCAGGGCCTTGCGCAGGTTTTCGCCGGCGACGCCCTTGATCTGGTCGGCATTGGCGATCACGCCGTCCAGCGAGCCATGCTCGGCGATCCACTTGGCCGCGGTCTTCGGGCCGACCTTCTCGACGCCGGGCACGTTGTCAACCGCGTCGCCCATCAGGGTCAGGTAATCGACGATGCGCTCGGGCGGCACGCCGAACTTGGCCAGCACGCCGGCGCCGTCCAGGGTCTCGTTGCTCATCGTGTTGATCAGGGTCACCTCTTGCGTGACCAGCTGGGCCATGTCCTTGTCACCGGTGGAGATCACCACCTGGTAGCCGGCGCGCTCGCCGACGCAGGCCAGCGTGCCGATCGCGTCGTCGGCCTCGATGCCGGGCACCTCCAGGATCGGCCAGCCGAGCAGGCGCACCACCTCGTGGATCGGCGCGATCTGCTCGCGCAGCGCATCGGGCATCGGCGCGCGCTGCGCCTTGTACTCGGGGTACCAGTCGTCGCGGAAGGTCGGCCCCTTGGCATCGAAGACGCAGGCCGCATGCTCGGCGCCGATCTGCTCGCGCAGCTTTTTCAGCATCGCGACCATGCCGTGCAGGGCCCCGGTCGGCTGGCCCTCGGGCCCGCGCAGATCGGGCAGGGCATGGTAGGCGCGGTAGAGGTAGCTGGAGCCGTCGACCAGCAGCAGAATCGGTTTGCTCATGGGGGGCGATTGTCGTCCAAGCGCCGCGGCCGGCCCCGCTTAGAATGGCAACATCATGCTGATGCGCCCCTCCCTCCCCCTGCTGCTGCTCGCCATGCTGGCCTGTGCCGCGTCCGCGGCCCGCGCCCTGGACGTGCCCGAGCCGCAGGTCAAGCAGATCGTGCTGGAGGACGACCATACCCGCGTCGAGGAACTGCGCGTGCGCGGCCAGACCCAGAAGGTCACGGTCCAGCCCAAGAACAGCAGGGCACCCGCCTACGAGATCATCGTCGGCGACGCCAGCCGCGACCTGTCCGCCGGTCCCGGCTCCTCCCGCGGCGCCGCCGGCCAGCGGGTCTGGCGCCTGCTGGATTTCTGAAGCGCAAGGGGCCCAGGTGCCCTGGCACCCCTGCTTTCCGCCCCGGCACGACCTTCCTCCGCAATGGCCGTCTTCACCGAAATTTCCCAGGCCCAGGCCCAAGCCCTGGCCGAGCGACTGAATCTGGGCCGGGTCACCGGCCTGCGCGGCATCAAGGCCGGCATCGAGAACACCAACTACTTCCTCAGCAGCACGCGGGGCGAGTATGTGCTGACGGTGTTCGAGCGACTGACGTTCGAGCAGCTGCCCTTCTACCTGCGCCTGATGCAGCACCTGGCGCGGCGCGGCGTGGCGGTGCCCGAGCCGCATGCCGACGCCGACGGCGAGCTGCTGTTCGAGCTGGCGGGCAAGCCCGCCGCCGTGGTGGACAAGCTGGCCGGCGGCCATCAGCTGGCGCCCGCCCTGTTCCACTGCCAGCAGGTGGGCGCCCAGCTGGCGCAGATGCATCTGGCCGGCCAGGACTTCCCGCTGCACCAGCCGAATCTGCGCGGCCTGGCCTGGTGGAGCGAGACCGTGCCGGTCGTGCTGCCCCATCTGACGCCGGCCCAAGCCCAGCTGATCGGCGCCGAGCTGGCCTTCCAGCAGCAGCTGGCCGTCTCCCACACCTATGCCGAGCTGCCGCGCGGGCCCATCCATGCCGACCTGTTCCGCGACAATGTGATGTTCGCGCCCGTCGAGGGCCAGCCCGGTCGCGAACGGCTGTCCGGCTTCTTCGACTTCTATTTCGCCGGCGTCGACACCTGGCTGTTCGATCTGGCCGTATGCCTGAACGACTGGTGCATCGATCTCGACGGCGGCCGGCTGGATGCGCCGCGCGCCCAGGCCTTCGTCGACGCCTACGAGAGCGTGCGGCCGCTCAGCGGCGCCGAACACCGCCTGCTGCCGGCGCTGATGCGTGCCGCGGCGCTGCGCTTCTGGATCTCGCGGCTGTGGGACTTCCACCTGCCGCGCGACGCCGCCCTGCTCAAGCCCCATGACCCCGGCCATTTCGAGCGCGTGCTGCGCGAGCGCGTGGCCGAGCCCTGGCATGCCCTGAAAGACTGATGTGACAATGCAACTGCATTTGCAGACCGTGCCCGCGCGCAACGGCGTGCTGTGGGTACGCCATGGCTTCAAGGTATTCCAGCGCCGGCCGCTGGCGATCACCGGCCTGTTCGCGCTGTTCCTGTTCGCCGGCCTGCTGCTGCTGCTGTTGCCGGTGCTGGGCTCGGTGCTGCTGCTGATGTCCCTGCCGCTGCTGAGCCTCGGCTTCATGCTGGCCACCCATCTGGTGCTGCAGAACCAGACGCCCACCGCCGCCGTGTTTCTGGCGCCGCTGAAGCTCACGCCGCAGCGCCGCAACACCCAGCTGGCGCTGTGCGGCGCCTATGCGCTGGCGACGGTGCTGGTGATGGTGTTGAGCAACTGGGTCGACGGCGGCAGCTTCGAGGCCTTCCAGAACCTGCTGGCCAAGCCCGAGTCCGACAGCCCGGCCTACGAGGCCGCGGTGCAGGCCGCGCTGGCCGACCCGCGTCTGCTCTGGGGCATGATCTGCCGGGTGTCGCTGGCGGCCCTGCTCTCGGTGCCCTTCTGGCATGCGCCGGCCCTGGTGCATTGGGGCGGCCAGGGCGCGCTGCAGGCGCTGTTCTCCAGCACCCTGGGCGTCTGGCGCAACCGCGGCGCCTTCCTGCTCAACGCGCTGTGCTGGCTGGCGCTGCTGCTGGGCCTGTCGCTGCTGCTGAGCCTGCTGATGAGCCTGCTGGGCCTGGTCCAGTTGCTGCCGATGCTGGCGCTGCCGCTGGGCCTGCTGCTGTCCAGCGTGTTCTACGCCTCGCTGTACTTCACCTTCGTCGACTGCTTCATGTTCGGCGCGCCGCGCGAGCTGCCCGGCGAGCATGCCCCGCGGGCCTGAGCGCGGGATCGCCCGGGGCCTGCTACCGAGCCGCCAGGTACTGGTGGAGCATCGCCACCACCGCCGCGCCCTCGCCGATCGCGGCGCCGACGCGCTTGACCGATCCGGCACGCACATCGCCGACCGCGAACACCCCCGGCACATTGGTTTCCAGGGCCCGCGGCGGCGGCTCGCCGGGCGTGGCGGCATCCGACCCGGTCAGCACGAAGCCGTGCCGGTCGACCCCCACGCCGCAGCCCTCCAGCCACCCGGTTTCCGGATCCGCACCGATGAACAGGAACAGGTTGCGGATGTCGCAGTCCCGCAGCTGGCCGTCGCGCCCGTCGCGCCAGCTGACGCCGGTCAGGCCGTTGGCCCGGTCGCCGCGCAGCGCGCACAGCTCCGTCTGCGTCAGCAGCTTGATATTGGGCGTGTTGGCGATGCGGTCGATCAGGTATTGCGACATGCTGGCCGACAGGTCCGGCCCGCGCACCAGCATATAGACCCGCTGCGCATGCTGGGCCAGATAGACCGCCGCCTGGCCCGCCGAATTGCCCCCGCCGACCAGCGCCACCTCGGATTGCGCGCATAGCGCGGCCTCGGAGGCCGAGGCCCAGTACCAGACGCCGCGCCCCTCCAGCTCGGCCAGGCGCGGCACCGCCGGCCGCCGGTAGCGGGCCCCGCTGGCGATGACGATGGCGCGGCCGCGCAGCCAGCGGCCGTCGCCGAGCTGCACGCGCAGCGGGCGATCGGGTTCGGCACGGCTGCAATCGAGGGTGCAGGCCTCGATCGGAATCATGACATCGGCGCCGAACTTCTGCGCCTGCACAAAGGCGCGGCCGGTCAGGGCCGTGCCGGAGATGCCGGTGGGAAAGCCGAGATAGTTCTCGATCCGGGCGCTGGCGCCCGCCTGCCCGCCGAAATGGCGGCCATCCACCACCGCCACCTGCAGGCCCTCCGACGCGGCATACACCGCCACCGCCAGGCCTGCCGGCCCCGCACCGACGACGAGGACGTCGTAGCACTCGGTGCGCTCGCGCGCATCCAGCATGCCCAGGCAGCGCGCCAGCTGGGCCTCGCTGGGATTGACCAGCACCACGCCGTTCGGGCAGACGGCCATCACGTCGTCGGCGGTGGCGCCGTACTGCTCCAGCATGGCCGAGGTGGCATCGCGCTCGCTGGGCGTCAGCTGCTGGTAGGGCTGGGCATTGCGGCGCAGAAAGCCCTGCAGCCGCAGCACCTGCGGCGACTGGGGACGTCCGATCAGCACCGGCCCGCTGGACTCGGCCTCGATCAGCAGCATCCGGCGCAGGATCAGCGCGCGCACGATGCGTTCGCCCAGATCGGCCTCGCCGATCAGCAGCGCATGCAGGCGAGAGGTCGGCACCAGCAGCACCTCGACCTCGTCCAGCGCCTCGGCGTCCGTCAGCGAAGCCGCACCGCCCAGCTGGCCGATCTCGCCCATGAACTCGCCGGGGCCATGTTCGACGATCGGTATCACCTGGCCCAGCCCGCTGCGCTGCTTGACCAGCACATGCCCCGAGAGCAGCACGAACAGACCCGGGGCCCGCTGCCCCGCGGTCTTCAGCAGCTCGCCGGGGCGGAAGCTGCGGCGTTCCCCGAAATGGGCCATCCGCTCGATCTCCTCCGGCCGCAACGGCGGAAACATCTGATGGCGGCGCTCGGCCGCCATCTGCTGCGCGGACTCGTGACTCATGTCGCCGATTGTTAGCCCAATCGGCCCGTCGCGGAAGCCGTCGAAGGCATCGCGGCCGGGCGCCGCGCAAGGACACGCCCGCTGCAGCGCGGACGCCCGGGAAACCGGGCTCGCCGCGGGCGCTGCCGACGCAGCCTCCGGACCGGCGAGCCCCGGGCAGGGCCTCAGCTGCCGATCACGCCGCCATCGTTCTTGGTGATCACGATGGTGGCCGAGCGCGGCCGGGCCGTGGCGCCGCCGGCGCCGTAGCCGGCATTGCCGGGCCAGTGGCTCAGGTATTTGCTCGGGTCGGTCACCGTGGCCGAGCTGATGGTCTCGCCCGGATGCTGGATGTTGATGAACAGGGTCTTGCCATCGGGCGTCTCGGCGCAGCCGGTGATCTCGCAGTCCGCCGGGCCGACCAGGAAGCGCTTCAGCGTGTCGGCCGTCGGCGCCTTGCCGACATAGGTGTCCACGCTCTTGCCGGTGTAGGCCAGGGTTTTCTTGGCGCCGTCGCCCACCGTGCCGGGGATACCGGCCAGCATCATGCAGTTCGTCTTGTCGGTGAAGGCACCGTCGTCGGTCTGGATCCAGCACAGGCCGGTGGCGCGGCTGAACCACAGGCCGTCGGGGCTGGACATGTCCTGGTCCTCGGTCAGCGAGGACAGGTTGACCAGGCCCTTGTCGGCGCCGGCCTCGGCGCCGAACAGGTAGACGTCCCACTTGAAGCCGCTGGCCGCGGCCTCGCCGGCAAGCTCGGCCACGCGGATGATGTGGCCGTTGACATTGCCGCTCTGCACCGTGGACGCGCCCTTGGTGTCCTGGTAGTAGCGCGGGTTGGCGGCGTCCACCGTGGCCAGCGTGCGGTTGGAGTTGTTGGTCAGCGTGAAGTAGACCTCGCCGGTGACCGGATGGCTGGCGCACCACTCGGGGCGGTCCATCTTGGTGGCGCCCACCGCGTCGGCGGCCAGGCGGGCGTTGACCAGCACATCGGCCTGGTCGGCGAACGCGTAGTTGGTCGCGGCCTTGATCGTGGCGTTGTTGATCGACAGCTCGATCCATTCGCCCGTGCCGTCGGCATTGAACTTGGCGGCGAACAGCTTGCCGGCATCCAGGTACTTGTCGCCGGTGGCGATGCGGTCGCTCGGGTTGGCATCGGCGGCGGCCCACAGGGCGGTGGACACCCACTTGTAGATGTATTCGCCGCGCGAATCGTCGCCCATATAGACGGCCAGGGGCTTGCCCTCGACCAGCTTGCTGAAGGCGGCGCTTTCATGCGCGAAGCGGCCCAGGCTGGTGCGCTTCTTGATGGCGCTGGTCTTGCTATAGGGATCGATCTCGACCAGGTAGCCGAAGGTGTTCAGCTCGTTGCGGTAGTCGTCCAGGCCGTCGGCCGAGGCGCCCTTCTTGGAGATGTCCCAGCGCGCGTACTTGTCGTCGCTGCCGCCGGTCTCCCAGCCATGGCGGCTGGCAGCGCCCTGGGCGCGGCCGTAGCGGTTCAGCGAGGTGACGCTCTTGTCGTTGCCGCGCGCCGTGTTGTCGGCCGCGCCGCGGGTGAAGTAGCCGGCCCAGTTCTCTTCGCCGGTCAGCGTGGTGCCCCAGGGCGTCGAGCCGGTGCCGCAGTTGTTCAGGGTGCCGCGGCCGGTCTTGCCGTCGGCCGAGAACTTGGTCTTCATCAGGGCCGAGCCGGCGGCGGCGCCCGACAGGGTCACGGCGCTCAGCGGCGTGATGCGGCGGTTGAAGGCCGAGTCCTTCACATAGGCGAAGGCCGCGCCGTTCTTCTTGACCTCGACCACCGAGACGCCATGCAGCGGCACCTCGCGGTCCACCTCGGCGGCCGGGCGCGGCAGGGTGTTGGTGCCGCCGGTGGCATGCACGAAGGCGGAGGCGCGCTCGCTGCCGTTGTGGCTGGTGGCCTCATGGTTCATCACCAGCAGGCCGCGCTCCGAACCCTTGGCGTCGGGCTTGCCGTCGGCCGCCAGGCCGAAATATTCCATGCCGTCGTGGTGGTCTCCGGCGCGGTTCTCGAAGTCACCGTCCGTGCCGTCGTTCTTGTAGGCGCTGGTGGCGGCGCTCAGCGGATCGCCCAGCGCGTAGATCACGCTGGCGGTGTAGCCGGCCGGCACGACCACGGCGTCGGCCAGGCTCTTGGCCACGGCCGCGAAACCCAGCTTGTCCAGGGGCTTGACGGGGGTGCTCGTGTCGTCGTCATCGCCGCCACCGCAGGCCGACAGGCCGATGCCGCCGAACACGGCCGCAGCGGCGCTGCCGATGGCGCCGCGCAGGATCGAGCGGCGCGCCAGGCGGGCCTGCAGCACGCTCTGGAAGGTCTCGTTGGCGCTGTTGTTGTGGTCGATCTCGTCGGGGTCGATGTAGGGATTCTGTTGCGACATGGACTGCTTCCTCTGGCTGTTGCTGGAAGCAGCGCAGTCTGCGCATGGGCCATGAAACATCCATGACCGCCCCGTGACGGCGGCATGACAGCCGCACACCACTCAACAATCCCGCGGCCCCTGCAGCAGTTCGCACAAGCGCGGCAGGTCCACATTTCCGCCGCTCAGCAGCACGCCGACGCGCTGGCCGCGCAGTGCCTCCTTCATCGTCGCGGCGCCGGCGAAGCCCAGGCAGCCGGTCGGCTCCACCACCAGCTTCATGCGCGAGGCGAAGAAGCGCATGGCCTCGACCAGCTGGGCGTCGGACGCGGTCAGGAGCTCGTCGACCTCGCGCCGGATGATCGCGAAGTTGCGTTCGCCCAGATGCTGGGTCTGCGCGCCGTCGGCAATCGTCTGCGGCGTGTCGATGTGCACGATCCGCCCGGCCCGCAGCGACCGCTGGCCGTCGTTGCCGGCCTCGGGCTCGACGCCATAGAGCTTGCAGCCCGGCGCCAGCGCGCGGGTGGCCAGCGCCGTGCCGGCCAGCAGGCCGCCGCCGCCCAGCGGCACGAAGAGCGCGTCGAGCGCGCCCAGCTCCTCGAACAGCTCCAGCGCCGCCGTGCCCTGGCCGGCGATCACGTCGGCATGGTCGAAGGGCGGCACCAGGGTCAGGCCTTGCTCCTCGGCCAGCCGGCGGCCGATCTGCTCGCGGTCCTCCTTGAAGCGGTCATAGATCACCACCCGGCCGCCATAGCCGCGCGTGGCCTCGATCTTGGCGGCGGGCGCGTCCTGCGGCATCACGATGGTGGCCGGCATGCCCAGCAGCCGCGCCGACAGCGCGATCGCCTGCGCATGGTTGCCCGAGGAAAAAGCCACCACGCCGGCACGCCGCTGGGCGGCATCGAAGCGTGACAGCGCATTGAAGGCGCCGCGGAACTTGAAGGCGCCGATGCGCTGCAGGTTCTCGCATTTGAAGAACAGCTGGGCGCCGAAGGCCTCGTCGGCCTGGCGCGAGCGCAGCACTGGCGTGTGGTGGGCATGGCCGCGGATGCGTTCGGCGGCGGCCCGGACGTCCTGGAAGCTGGGGAGATCCGTCATGAACATCGCCCGAAGTTGAGCAGCGGCCATCCTAGCGCCGCACCCTGCCTCAGTCGATCGGCGTCAGCTTGGCCACGCTCAGCGCCAGCCACTTCATGCCATGGCGGCCGAAGTTCACCTGGGCGCGCGCATCCGCCCCGCTGCCCTCCAAGGTGACCAGCACGCCCTCGCCGAACTTGGTGTGGAACACGCCCTTGCCGACCCTCAGGCCGCCATGCTCCTCGTCGACCTTCTTGGTCATCGAGGGCGGCACCGGGGCGCTGACCCAGGCGGCCTTCTCGTTGCTCTGCGCGCGATGGCCCGCTCCCACCATGGACTTCAGCCCCGAGCCGCGCGACCAGGCGTCCTGGTACTCCTTCGCGAAGCCCGAGCCGAAGCCCTGGTTGCGCGGCGTCAGCCATTTCAGCGCGGCCTCGGGCAGCTCGTCGAAGAAGCGGCTCTTGACGTTGTAGCGGGTCTGGCCATGCAGCATGCGGGTCTGGCAGAAGCTGATGTACAGGCGCTGGCGCGCCCGCGTGATCGCCACATACATCAGGCGCCGCTCCTCCTCCAGCCCGTCGGTGTCGGAGAGCGAGTTCTCGTGCGGGAACAGGCCCTCCTCCAGGCCGGTGATGAAGACCGCGTCGAACTCCAGGCCCTTGGCCGAGTGCACGGTCATCAGCTGCACCGCGTCCTGGCCGGCCTGGGCCTGGTTGTCGCCGGCCTCCAGCGAGGCATGGGTCAGGAAGGCGGCCAGCGGCGACATGATCTCGCCGGTCTCGGCGTCGGGCGTCACGGCGGCCGCCGCGATCGCGTTGGGCAGACCTTGCGCGATCTCACCGGGCGAATGTTCGTCCACCGGCAGCGCGATCGCGTCCTTGCCGAAGCCCTCCTGGGTGACGAAGGCCTCGGCGGCGTTCACCAGTTCGGCCAGGTTCTCAAGCCGCTCGGCGCCTTCCTTCTCGGTGCGGTAGAAGTCCGCCAGGCCCGAGCTCTCGACCACCTGCTCGATGATCTCGCGCAGGGTCAGGCCCTGCGTCAGATTGCGCATCGAGTCGACCAGGTTCAGGAAGGCGGCCAGCTTGGCGCCCGCCGCGCCCGTCACCGCACCGACGCTCTGGTAAAGGCTGCGGCCCGAGCTGCGCGCCGCGTCCTGCAGCTGCTCGATGGTGCGCGCGCCGATGCCGCGGGTCGGGAAGTTGACGACGCGCAGGAAGCTGGTGTCGTCGTTGGCGTTCTCGATCAGGCGCAGGTATGCCAGCGCATGCTTGACCTCGGCGCGCTCGAAGAAGCGCAGGCCGCCGTAGACGCGATACGGGATGCCGGCATTGAACAGCGCCGATTCGATCACGCGCGACTGCGCATTGCTGCGGTAAAGCACCGCGATCTCCTGGCGCGCCATGCCGGCCCGGTGCAGGGCCTGGGCCTCCTCGATCAGCCATTGCGCCTCGTTGAAGTCGCTGGCCGCCTCCTGCACGCGGATCGGCTCACCCGGGCCGGCCTCGGTGCGCAGGTTCTTGCCCAGGCGCCGGCTGTTGTTGCTGATCAGCGCATTCGCGGCGTCGAGGATATTGCCGAAGCTGCGATAGTTCTGCTCCAGCTTGATCACGCGCTTGACCTTGTACTCGCGCTCGAAGTCGGCCATATTGCCGACCCGCGCGCCGCGGAAGGCGTAGATGCTCTGGTCGTCGTCGCCCACCGCGAACACGGCCTGGCCGCGGCCCGCATGGGACGGCGGCGCGAACATCTTCAGCCAGGCGTATTGCAGCTTGTTGGTGTCCTGGAACTCGTCCACCAGCAGGTGCTGGAAGCGGTGCTGGTAATGCTCGCGCACCGCCTGGTTGTCGCGCATCAGCTCATAGGAGCGCAGCATCAGCTCGGCGAAATCCACCACGCCCTCGCGCGCGCATTGGTCCTCGTAGGCCTGGTAGATCTGCACCAGGGTCTTGGTCTGCTCGTCGCGCTGCTCGATGTCCTTGGGGCGCAGCCCGTCCTCCTTGGCGCCGGCGATGAACCAGCCCACCTGCTTGGGCACGAAGCGCTCCTCGTCGAGCTTCATCGCCTTGATGACGCGCTTGATGGCCGAGACCGTGTCGCCCGAGTCGAGGATCTGGAAGCCCTGCGGCAGGCCTGCCAGCTTCCAGTGCGCGCGCAGGAAGCGGTTGCACAGGCCGTGGAAGGTGCCGATCCACATGCCGCGCACGTTCACCGGCAGCAGGGTCGAGAGGCGCGTCACCATCTCCTTGGCGGCCTTGTTGGTGAAGGTCACGGCCATCACGCCGCCGGGCGAGACCTGGCCGGTCTGCATCAGCCAGGCGATGCGGGTCGTCAGCACCCGGGTCTTGCCCGAGCCGGCGCCGGCCAGGATCAGGCTCGGTTCGGCCGGCGCGGTGACGGCCGCGTACTGCTCGGGGTTCAGGTTCTTCAGCAGGCCGCCGGAGGCCGGGGTCGCCGCCGGCGCGGCCGGCTCGGCGAACATGTCTTCTTGGGGGGGCAGACTCATGCCCGCATTCTAAAGTCCGGCCCTCGGTCAATTACTTGCCAAAAGCAAGCATCTGCTCGATGATGGACGCATGGATGCACATGCCGAACCCGTCGCCGCCGTCCGGGCCTTCAACCGCTTCTACACCCGCCGCATCGGCGTGCTGGACGAGGGCCTGTCCCGGACCGAATTCAGCCTGGCCGAGGCGCGCCTGCTGTGGGAACTGGCGCATGCGAGCGCCCCCGTCGGCGCCAGCCAGCTGGCGCGCGAGCTGCGGCTGGACCTGGGCTATCTGAGCCGGCTGCTGAAGGGCCTGCGCGAGCGCGGCCTGATCAAGGCGCGCGCCAACCCGGCCGATGCGCGGCAAAGCCTCTTGAGCCTGACGGCCGCCGGCAAGCGCGCCTTCGCGCCGCTGGACCAGGGCAGCCAGGCCCAGACGGCCGAGATGCTCGCGCGGCTCAGCACACCACAGCAGGACAAGCTGCTGCGCTCGCTGTCTCGCGTGCGGCGCCTGCTGGGCGAGGAGCCGGCCGGCGAGCCGCGGCTGCGCCCGCTGCAAAGCGGCGATCTCGGCTGGGTGATCGGCCGCCACGGCGCACTCTATGCGCAGGAGTTCGGCTGGGACCTGCGCTTCGAGGCCTTGGTGGCACAGATCGCCGCGCAGTTCGTCGAGCGCTTCGACCCGGCGCGCGAGGCGGGCTGGATCGCCGAACGCCAATGGGAGGGAGACAGCGAACGCCTGGGCTGCGTCTTCCTGGTCCAGGCCCGCGACGAGGCCACGGGCCGGCCCGAAACCGGCGTGGCCCAGCTGCGCATGCTGTTGCTGGAGCCCGAGGCACGCGGCCTGGGCCTGGGCAAGCGCCTGGTGGCGAGCTGCACGGCCTTCGCGCGCCAGGCCGGCTACGCGCGTATCCGGCTCTGGACCAACAGCCTGCTCACGGCCGCCCGCGGCATCTACCAGGCCGAGGGCTACCGTCTGGTCGCCAGCGAGGCCCACCACAGCTTCGGGCATGATCTGGTCGGAGAGACCTGGGAACTGAAGCTGGATGAGGACAAGAACACCTGAGCCCTGCCCCTGCGGCCGGCCCGCGAGCTACGCGCAATGCTGCGGCCGCTGGCACCAGGCCTTCGCCGCCGGTCAGGGCCTGCTGGCCCCCGATGCCGAGGCGTTGATGCGTTCGCGCTACAGCGCCTTCGTACTGGGCCTGGGCGACTATCTGCTGGCCAGCTGGCATGCCAGCACGCGGCCGGCGAGCCTGGCACCCGACGAGCCGGGGCTGAAATGGCTGGGCCTGGAGGTCAAGCGGCACGAGCGCCAGGACGAGACGCATGCGACGGTCGCCTTCGTCACCCGCAGCAAGCTGGGCGGGCGCGCGCATCGGCTGGCGGAGACCAGCCGCTTCGTGCGCGAGGATGGGGGCTGGTATTACGTGGACGGGGATCTGGGCTGAGACGGAACCGAGGTCGGTCCCGAGGAGCGACCGACGCCCGTCGAAGGACCGGCCATGTCTTGCATGGCCGGGCTGGGTAGGCTCAGCCGAGCCGCTGGCGCGGCGGCCAAGCCGGCGTCTCGCGGCCCAGCAGCTTCAGCATCCAGGCCTGCACCGCGGCGAGAAGCGGTCGATGTCCGACGGTATAGGTCTTGGGCATGGTGTACTCCTGGGAGCCTGCGGCTGGAAGCAATGATGAGGCTTGGCGATGACAGAATTCTTTCGGGGCCTCATCCCCCTGTCACTCCCCCCTTATGGGGCTAACCCTGTAATGCGACCGCTTTTCGCCCGAATCCGGGCCTCGAGCCCCTGAAGCCGGGGACCGGCGCCAATTCCGTCACGCGATCGATGTTGCTAAAAATCCTCCACGCCGACGCGCACCTCGTCGCGATCGACAAGCCCGCCGGCCTGCTGGTGCACCGCACGGCGCTGGACGCGCACGAAGAGGTCTTCGCGCTGCAGTTGCTGCGCGACCAGCTGGGCCGGCCGGTCTGGCCGGCGCACCGGCTGGACAAGGGCACCTCGGGCCTGCTGCTGTTCGCCCTGTCGGCCGAGGTGGCCTCGCTGCTGGGACAGGCCTTCGAGAGCGGTGCCATGGCCAAGCGCTACCTGGCCCTGGTGCGCGGCTGGCCGGCCGCCAGCGAGGGGCTGATCGACCATGGGCTGGCGCGCGACCCCGAGCGTGCCTCGGCCGGCCAGGAGCTGCTGCCGGCACGCACCGCCTGGACGCGGCTCGCCCGCGTCGAATGGCCGCTGGCCAGCGATGCGCGTTTTCCCACCACCCGCGGTGCCTTGCTGGAATGCCGGCCCGAAAGCGGCCGGCGCCACCAGATCCGCCGTCACCTGAAGCACATCGCCCATCCGATCATCGGCGACGCCACCCATGGCAAGGGCCCGCTGAACCGCGCGCTGGCCGGCCATCTGGGCCAGCAGCGCCTGTGGCTGCATGGGCTGGAGCTGGCGCTGACCCATCCGGTCAGCGGCGCGCCCCTGCTGCTGCGCGCGCCGCCCGGGCCGGAATGGCAGATGCTCAGGAGCCAGGGGGACTGGAGCGACGGCTGACTCGTCAAGGCCTCGACGGCCTGTGCCGACTGCCGCCGAGCAGGGCTGCAACAGCGGTTATTGTTCTGCCATCGATCACTACAAGCCCTCGCCCGTATGTCTCAGCGCCTCGCATCCTGCAGTTGCGGTCAGCTCACGGCCCAGGTCGTCGGCAAGCCGGTACGCGTCTCCATCTGCCACTGCCTGGCTTGCCAGCGCCGGACGGGCAGCGTTTTCGGCCAGCAGGCCAGGTTCCGTCGCGAGAACGTGTCGCTTTCGGGCATGTCATCCGAGTACGTACGGATTGGCGACGAAGGCTCCCGCGTCAGATTCCATTTCTGCCCCCGTTGCGGATCGACCGTCTACTACGAGCCCGAGGGCTTGGAGGAGTACCTCGCCATCCCCGTCGGGGCGTTCGCCGATCCGAGCTTCCCGGCGCCGAGCATCTCCGTCTACGAGGAGCGGATGCACGGCTGGGTCGTTCCGCCGGCAGACGCGGAGCACATTCCCTGAGGGCTACCGCCAGACCGGGCTTAGGCCGAAGCCACCGTCGGCTTCGCAGCGTGAGCGCCTCCCTTGCGGGCCGGGGGGGGCGAGCCACGACCGTCGCTTGGTCGACTCTTCGGCGCGGGCCGTCAACGGCTGCCTTCGTCCGCACCGAGCCCAACTAGCCGCGCCACGGGGTCGGATCGTGCGGGTGATCGCGCGCCAGCAGCGCATGCATTTCCAGATCCTCATGCCGGCCGCCCCAGAAGGCCACCTCGCGCAGCAGGCCCTCGCGGCGAAAACCCAGGCCCTCGACCAGGTGCAGCGAGGACAGGTTGTTCGGCCAGCCGGCTAACACCTCGACCATGCGCTCGGCCTCGGCCAGGCTGCGCAGCGGGTCGCTGCCGAACCAGCGCATCGCTTCGGCGTCGCCATGGATCTCGAACAGGGCCGGCGCGTCGGCCGGCGTCAGCTCGCGCAGCAGCAGCCGCTCGGTCTGCAGGGTCGGGAAGTCATCGCTCATGCGCCGAAGCGTAAGGCATAGATCGGCGGCAGCCCGCGCGAGACCTCGGTCCAGCTGTCGCCCGCGTCATCGCTGGACCAGAGGCCGCCGGTGGTGCTGCCCATCAAGAGGCGCTGGCCGCTGCCGTCCACCGCCAGGCCATGGCGGTAGATCAGCTCGTAGCAATGCTCTTGCGGCAACCCGCTGCGCAGCACCTCGAAGCTCCTGCCGCCGTCGCGCGTGCGGGTCACGCACAGCGCCGCATCGACCGGCACGCGCTTCTCGTCCTTGACGGCCGGCACGAACCAGGCGGTGTCCGGGTCCGTCGGATGGGCCGCCACCGCGAAGCCGAAGCTGGAAGGTCGGGCCTGCAGCTCCTGCCAGGAGGCGCCGTTGTCGGCCGAGCGCCAGATGCCGCAATGGTGCTGGCACCACAGCACCTCGGGCGCGCCCTCGCAGCGCTGGATGCGGTGCGGGTCCTGGATGTTCTGGTCTTCCTGCTGGCCGGGCGGCATGAAGTCGGCGCGCATGCCGGCGGCGCGCAGCGCCCAGTTCGCGGCCCCATCGGTCGTGCGCCAGGCGCCGCCGCAGGAGATGCCCAGCAGCATCTCGTCGGGCCGGCCCGGATAGGGGCAGATCGAGTGGATGCCCGGCGCGTCATAGCCGCCGCCGAACCAGCCGAGCCGCTCGGGCCGCTGCCACAGCGATTCGACCAGCTGCCAGCTCACGCCCTCGTCGACGCTCTTGAACAGGCCGCCGGGAATCGTGCCCGCCCACAGCGCGCCTGCGCCGTCGCGCTCCAGCGACCAGACCTGCTGCAGCTTCCAGGCCGGCCCCTCGGCGCCCTCGGGCTGCTCCGGGTAGCAGGGCACGGCCAGTTCGGTCCAGGTCCTGCCGCCATCGTCCGAGCCCTGCAGCTTGCTGCCGAAATGGCCCAGGTTCAGCGCCGCGAGCATGCGCCCCCCGGCCTTCGCTGCCGGCAGCAGCATGCTGACCGGCTCGGCCAGGAAGCTGACGTTGGCGATGTCCCAGCCGCCACCGGCGCGGTGGCGCAGCTCGAACAGGCCCTTGCGGGTCGCGACCCAGGCGGTATCACTCATGGCATCAACCTCCGGACAAGGCTTGCAGGACATGGACCCGGCTCGCGGGCTCCAGCGGATCGCTCAAGGCCCGCGGATCGCGCAGGCGGCGGCCGTCGATGAAGATCGCCACATTGGCGCGCAGATGGCCCTGGTCGTCCAGCACATAGCCGCGCAGCCGCGGATTGGCGGCGAAGGCGGCCTCCAGCCCCTCGCGCACGGTGGCGGCCGGGGTTTCGACCTCGGGGGTTTCGACGAAACGGCGCAACTGGGGCGTGAACACGATGCGGGCCATGGGCAGATGGTGCCCCCGCGGGACGCGCCGCGATAGAGGGAAGATCGGGAGCAGAAAGATGCCGGCCGATGTCGAAAACCGGGCGGCACAAACGTCGCACGGCCCATGACCCGCCTGCGCCCAGGGTCGCACCGGAACGGCAGAATCGCGGGCCAGGCTCGGCAGCATGCCGGGCCGCAAAGGGAGTAGTTCTTTTCATGAATCCCGGCATCGCCTATGCCGCCCTCGCCTATCTGTGCTGGGGCCTGTTTCCGCTCTATTTCAAGCGGCTGGCCGATGTGCCGGCGCTGGAGGTGGTGGCACACCGCACCCTGTGGTCGCTGTGCTTTGTCGCCCTGCTGCTGACCCTGCTGCGGCGCTGGCACTGGGCCCCCGCCGTGCTGCGCCAGCCGCGGGTGCTGGGCCTGTTCCTGCTGTCGGCCGGCCTGCTGGTGCTCAACTCGCTGACCTATGTCTGGGCGGTCCAGCATGACCATGTGCTGGAGGGCAGCCTGGGCTACTTCATCAACCCGCTGATCAATGTGGCGCTGGGCTTCCTGTTCCTGCGCGAGCGGCCGCGGCCGGTGCAGTGGCTGGCGCTGGGACTGGCGGCCTTCGGCGTGCTGTGGCTGACCGTGCAGACCGGGCGGGCGCCCTGGATCGCGCTGGTGATTGCCTTCAGCTTCGGCTTCTACGGCCTGGTGCGCAAGACCGCCCCGCTGGGCGCCCTGGAGGGCCTGACCCTGGAGACCCTGCTGATCGCGCCGGTGGCCGCCGCCGCGCTGGCGCTGTGGACCCTGCAGGGCCACAGCGCCTTCGCCAGCGGCGAACCGCTGCGCATCGGCTGGCTGCTGCTGGCCGGGCCGCTGACGGCCGTGCCCCTGCTGCTGTTTGCCGCCGGGGCCAGGCGCCTGCCGCTGAGCACCCTGGGCCTGATCCAGTACATCTCGCCCACCATGCAGTTCCTGCTGGGCGTCTGGCTGTTCCACGAGCCGCTGGCGCCGGCGCGCCTGGTGGCTTTTGCCTGCATCTGGGCAGCGCTGGCGATCTACAGCCTGGAGGGGCTGTGGAGCAGCCGGCGCGCCACCCCGGCCCCGGCTTAGTTACGGATCAGGTGGTCGAAGGCGGCGAGCGCGGCCTTCGCGCCATCGCCGGCGGCGATGATGATCTGCTTGAAGGGCACGGTCGTCGCGTCGCCGGCGGCGAACACGCCCGGCACCGAAGTCTGGCCCTTGGCGTCGACGATGATCTCGCCATGCTTGGAGAGCTCCACCACGCCGCGCAGCCACTCGGTGTTGGGCACCAGGCCGATCTGCACGAACACGCCTTCCAGCTCGATGCGCTTGGCCGCGCCGGTGGCCCGGTCGGTGTAGTTCAGGCCGTCGAGCTTGCCGGCCGCGCCGGTGAACTCGGTGGTCTGGGCCTGCTTGATGACGGTGACATTGGCCAGGCTTTCCAGCTTGCTCACCAGCACCGCGTCGGCGCGCAGCGCATCGCCGTATTCCAGCAGGGTGACATGGGCGACCAGGCCGGCCAGGTCGATCGCGGCCTCGACGCCGGAATTGCCGCCGCCGATCACCGCGACGCGCTTGCCCTTGAACAGCGGGCCGTCGCAATGCGGGCAGTAGGCCACGCCCTTGTTCTTGTATTCCTGCTCGCCGGGCACGTTGACGTTTCTCCAGCGCGCGCCGGTGCTCAGGATCACGGTCTTGGCCTTCAACGAGCCGCCGTTGGCCAGCTGCACCTCGACCAGGCCGCCCGGCGCCGCGGCCGGGATCAGCTTGTCGCCGCGCTGCAGATTCATCACGTCGACGCCATAGGCCTTCACATGGGCTTCCAGGCCCATCGCGAACTTGGGGCCGTCGGTCTCCAGCACCGAGATGTAGTTCTCGATCGCCAGCGTGTCGTTGACCTGGCCGCCGAAGCGCTCGGCGGCGATGCCGGTGCGGATGCCCTTGCGGGCCGCATAGACGGCCGCCGCGGCACCGGCCGGGCCACCGCCGACGACCAGCACGTCGAAGGCTTCCTTGGCCGAGAGCTTGGCGGCGTCCTTGTCCGCCGCGCCGCTGTCCAGCTTGGCGACGATCTCTTCCACCGTCATGCGGCCCGAGCCGAAGGGCGCGCCGTTCAGCCAGGTGGCGGGCACGGCCATGATCTCGCGGCCGTTGACCTCGTCCTGGAACAGGCCGCCGTCGATCACGACGGTCTTGACCCTGGGATTCAGCACCGACATCAGCGACAGCGCCTGCACCACGTCCGGGCAGTTGTGGCAGGTCAGGGACATATAGACCTCGAAGGCGTAGTCGCCATCCAGGGCCTTGATCTGCTCGATCACGTCCGGCTCGACCTTGGGCGGATGGCCGCCGGTCCACAGCAGGGCCAGCACCAGCGAGGTGAACTCGTGGCCCAGCGGAATCGCGGCAAACCGAAGATTCGGCAGGCTTTGCTCGGTGCCGGTGCGCTTCAGGCTGAAGGACGGGCGACGGGCGTCCTGGCCGTCGGTCCGCAGCGTGATCTTGTCGGACATCGCGGCGATGTCCTGCAGCAGCTGCTGCATGTCGCGGGAGCTCTCAGAGTCGCTCAGGGAAGCCTCGATCTCGAACGGCAGGGTGACGCGCTCCAGGTAGGCCTTGAGCTGGGCCTTCAGGGTGTCGTCCAACATGGTGTGCTTCCTTTTCTGAATTCAAGCGACTTTGAGAACCGGCCCCCCTTGCGAAAAAAGTGGCGGCCAGGGGCCTCCCCGGCGAGCCGCCTGGGCTCGCGGGGATGGCTTCAAGAGGGTGGTGAGGACGGGCCTCAACACGGGTCGGGGCCGAGACTTAGATCTTGCCGACCAGGTCCAGCGACGGGGCGATGGTCTTGGCGCCTTCGTTCCACTTGGCCGGGCAGACCTGGCCGGGGTTCTTGGCGGTGTACTGGGCAGCCTTCAGCTTGCGCAGGGTTTCCTTGACGTCGCGGGCAATCTCGTTGGAGTGGATCTCGGCGGTCTTGATCACGCCGTCCGGATTGATCACGAAGGTGCCGCGCAGCGCCAGGCCTTCTTCCGGGATGTGCACGCCGAAGGCGTTGGTCAGCGTGTGGGTCGGGTCGCCGACCAGGGGGAACTTGGCCTTGCCGACGGCCGGCGAGGTCTCGTGCCAGACCTTGTGCGAGAAATGCGTGTCGGTCGTGACGATGTAGACCTCGGTCTCGGCCTTCTGGAACTCGGCGTAATGCTCGGCGGCGTCTTCCACTTCGGTCGGGCAGTTGAAGGTGAAGGCGGCGGGCATGAAGATCAGCACGGACCATTGACCCTTCAGCGAGGCTTCGGTCACTTCCACGAACTTGCCGTTGTGGAAGGCTTGGGTCTTGAAGGGCTGGACTTGGGTGTTGATCAGGGACATTGAGTAACTCCGCTAGGGGTTGATGGAATGGGATGAATCATATCGATCCCTATCGGCCCTTAGGTTTGGTTAATCAAATCGCCCTCATTGCCTGCGCCTATTGAAGCAAGCTATTGCTCGAAAATTGTGCGATAGCAATAACTTCAGGCTTCCAGGGCCAGCAATTCCTCCACCGTCTGGCGGCGCCGGATCAGCCTCGCCGAGGCCGGGTCCTGGCCCTCCAGCAGCAGCTCGGCGATCAGCGGCCGGCTGTTGTAGTTGCTGGACATCGAGGCGCCGTAGGCCCCGGTGTCGTGGATCACCAGCAGATCGCCGACGCGCGCCTCGGCCAGTTCGCGCGGTACCACCACGCCGCCATCCTCCTGGGTAAAGACGTCGCCGGACTCGCACAGCGGGCCGGCCACCACGGTCGGACGTGGGGCGCGCGTGGCGTCGCCGTCCCCGGCCAGCAGCTCCATCGCATGGAAGCTGCCGTACATGGCCGGGCGCATCAGCTCGTTGAAGCCGGCGTCGACCAGCACGAAGTGGTTCATTCCGGCATTCTTGGTGGCGCGCACCTCGGCCAGCAGCAGGCCCGATTCGGCCACCAGGAAGCGGCCGGGCTCGATCTCCAGATGCAGGGCATGGCCGACGATGCCCTCGGCCTGCTTGCGCGCGGCGTCCCAGAGCCCGAAGTAATGGGCGGTGTCGATCACCGCGCCGCCCTCGCGGTAGGGGATCGACAGGCCGCCGCCGGCCGAGATGGCCATCAGATCATGGCCCGCGGCGCGGGCCTGGCGCACCAGCTCCACCATCGCACCGCAGACCTGGGCCAGATGCCCGTAGTCGACGCCGGAGCCGATATGCATGTGCAGGCCCACCAGCCTCAGCCCCTGCGCCCGGATCACCTCCAGCGCCGCGCCCAGCTCGCTGTGCCAGATGCCATGCTTGCTGTGCTCGCCACCGGTATTGGTCTTGTTGCTGTGGCCATGGCCGAAGCCGGGGTTGATGCGCAGCCAGACCGGATGGCCGGGCGACACGGCGGCCAGCTGACCCAGCATGTCGATCGAGCCGGCGTTGACCGGCACGCGATGCTCGACCACCGTGGCCAGGGTCTCGCGGTCCAGCAGGTCGGCGGTGAAGACGATTTCGCCGTCGTGGCCGGCGCGGTAGCCGGCGGCCAGCGCGCGCAGGATCTCGCCGCGCGACACCGCGTCGACCTTGACGCCCTGCTCGCGCATCAGGCGCAGGATATGGATGTTGGAACAGGCCTTCTGGGCAAAGCGCACGGTGTCGAAGGCCTGCAGGGCCGCGATGCGCGCCTTGATCACGGCCGCGTCATAGACCCACAGCGGCGTGCCGAAGCGCTCGGCCAGGTTCCGGAGCAAGGGGGCGGAGATCGGACGGGGCATGGCGATATCGGGATGAGGAAGATTGCGGCGAGCATGCCAGCCTCTATCCATTCATTCAAATGCTTTAATTTTCACGACTAATCCAATTTTGATATGGTCTAGTCATGATCAGCCATCGCCATATCGAGGTCTTCCGCGCCGTGATGACGGCCGGCAGCGTGACCGGCGCCGCCGCCCTGCTGCACAGCAGCCAACCCACGGTCAGCCGCGAGCTGGCCCGGCTGGAGCAGCTGCTGGGCTACGCGCTGTTCGAGCGCCAGCAGGGCCGGCTGCGCGCCAATGCGCGGGCGCTGGCCCTGTTCGAGGAGGTGGAGCGCAGCTTCCAGGGTCTGGCCCGGGTGGTGGAGCGCGCCGCGCGGCTGGGCCGCGCCGAGGAGGCGCGGCTGTCGGTGCTGTGCCTGCCGGCGCTGAGCCATGCGCTGCTGCCGGCCGCCTGCGCCCGCTTCCTCGATCGGCATCCGGGGGCCGAGCTGGCGATCACCCCGCAGGAATCGCCGCTGCTGGAGGAATGGATGGGGGCGCAGCGCTTCGACCTGGGCCTGTCCGAGTCGGGCCAGCCGGTGCCGGGCACGCGGCTCACGCCGCTGCTGCAATTGGACGAGGTTTGCGTGCTGCCCGCCGGCCATCCGCTGCTGGCCAGACCGGTGCTGGAGCCGGCGGACTTTGCCGGCGAGGCCTTCGTCAGCCTCTCGCCCGAAGACCCCTACCGGCGTCAGCTCGACGCGCTGTTCGCCGAGGCGGGCGTCGCGCGGCGGCTGCGCGTCGAGACGCACAGCGCGGTGGCCGTCTGCGCGCTGGTGCAGGAGGGCTTGGGCCTGGCCATCATCAATCCGCTGAGCGCGCTGGCCTGCGCCGGGCCGGGGCTGGCACTGCGGCGCTTCGCGCGCTCGGTGCCGTTCCGGGTCAATGCCCTGCTGCCCGAATTCAGGCCGGCGCAGCCGCTGGCGCTGGACCTGCTCGACAGCCTGCGCGAAACGGCCGCGGCCCTGCCGGACCGGCTGGCCGCGGCCGTTCTCTGCTGACCCTTACTGATTGGCGGCCCGGGCCAGGGTCGGGCGGGCGCCGAAGCGTTTCAGGATGCTCTGCTCGATGCCGGCGGCATCCAGGCCGCACAGGGACATCAGCTTGGCCGGGTCGCCATGCTCGACGAACTCGTCGGGCAGGCCCAGCTGCAGCACCGGCAGGTTCAGCCCGGCGGCCTGCAGCGCCTCCAGCACCGCGGAACCGGCGCCGCCCATCACGCAACCGTCCTCCAGCGTGACGATGGCCTCATGCGTGCGCGCCAGCTCGGCCACCAGCTCGGTGTCCAGGGGCTTGACGAAGCGCATGTTCGCCACCGTCGCATCCAGGCTCTCGGCCGCCTTCAGGGCCGGGTACAGCAGGGTGCCAAAGGCCAGGATCGCGATACGCGAACCGCGGCGGCGCACCTCGCCCTTGCCCCAGGGCAGGGCCTGCATCTCCTTCTGCACCGCCACGCCGACCCCGCTGCCACGCGGATAGCGCACGGTCGCCGGCCCCTGATGCTGGAAGCCGGTGAACAGGGCCTGGCGGCACTCGTTCTCGTCCGCCGGGGTCAGCACGGCCATATTGGGAATGCAGCGGGTGAAGGCGATGTCGTAGTTGCCGGCATGGGTCGCGCCATCGGCGCCGACCAGGCCGGCACGGTCCAGCGCGAACACGACCGGCAGATTCTGGATCGCCACGTCGTGCACCAGTTGGTCGTAGGCGCGCTGCAGGAAGGTGGAATAGATCGCCACCACCGGCTTCAGCCCCTCGCAGGCCAGGCCGGCGGCAAAGGTGATCGAATGCTGCTCGGCAATGCCGACATCGTGATAGCGGGTCGGGAAGCGCTTGTGGAACTCCACCATGCCCGAGCCCTCGCGCATCGCCGGCGTGATGCCGACCAGGCGCTTGTCCTGCTCGGCCATATCGCACAGCCAGTCGCCGAACACCTGGGTGAAGGTGGGCTTGGGCGGCGTGACCGGCTTGACGAAACCGACCGCCGGGTCGAACTTGCCCGAGGCGGCGTGATACTTGACCGGGTCGGCCTCGGCCAGCTTGTAGCCCTGCCCCTTCTTGGTCACCACATGCAGGAACTGCGGGCCCTTCTTGCCGCGCAGGTTCTCCAGCGTGGGAATCAGCGAATCGAGGTCATGGCCGTCGATCGGGCCGACATAGTTGAAGCCGAACTCCTCGAAGATCGTGCCGGGCACGACCATGCCCTTGGTGTGCTCCTCGAAGCGGCGCGCGAACTCGTACAGCGGCGTGTTCTTCAGCACCGACTTGGCGCCCTCGCGCGCGGTGGCGTAGAACTTGCCGCTCATCAGGCGCGCCAGATACTTGTTCAGCGCGCCGACCGGCGGGCTGATCGACATGTCGTTGTCGTTCAGGATCACCAGCACGTCGCCCAGCAGGCCGCCATGCGAGACGCCGGCATTGTTCAGCGCCTCGAAGGCCATGCCGGCCGTCATCGAGCCGTCGCCGATGATGGCCACGGCCTTGCGATCCTCGCCCTTGAGCTTGGCGGCCATCGCCATGCCATGCGCGGCCGAGATCGAGGTGCTCGAATGGCCGGTGCCGAAGGTGTCGTACTCGCTCTCGTCGCGGCGCGGGAAGCCGCTGATGCCGCCCAACTGGCGCAGCGTGCCCATGCTGTCGCGCCGGCCGGTCAGCACCTTGTGCGGATAGGTCTGGTGGCCCACGTCCCAGACCAGGCGGTCATGGGGCGTGTTGAACACGTAGTGCAGCGCGATGGTCAATTCCACCGTGCCCAGGTTGGAGCCCAGATGGCCGCCGGTCTTGGAGACCGACTCCAGCACATAGGCGCGCAGCTCGTCGGCCAGCCGGCCCAGATCCGCGCGCGGCAGGCGGCGCAGATCGGAGGGGCTGTTGACGGTCTTCAGCAAGGCGTAGTTCATGGCCATTCCCGCCTTTCTTCCTCAGTTGTAGCGCAACCGACCACCGGTCAGTTGTCCCGCTCGACGACCTTGTCGGCCAGCAGGCTCAGCCAGGCCGTGTTGGGCAGGCCGCTGCGCGCCAGCGCCCGATGCGCTTCGTCGCGCAGCAGGTCGGCATAGCGCCGCGCCGCATCCAGACCCAGCACCGATACATAGGTCGGCTTGTTGGCATCCTGATCCTTGCCGGCGGTCTTGCCCAGCATTTCGGAATCCTGCGTCACGTCGAGGATGTCGTCCACCACCTGAAAGGCCAGACCGATGGCCGCGCCATAGTCGGACAGGGCCTCCCAGGCCTGGGCATCGATCGCTCCACAGGCCGCACCCATCAGCACGCTGGCCTGCAGCAGCACGCCGGTCTTGCGGCGGTGCATGTCGCGCAGCGACCGCTCGTCCAGCGTCTTGCCGATGCTCGCCAGATCGATGGCCTGGCCGCCGGCCATGCCGGCATGGCCCGAGGCACGGGCGAGCAACGCACAGAGCTTGGCCTGCAGCGCCGGCTCCACGCCCTGCTCCGGGGTCAGCACCTCGAAGGCCAGGGCCTGCATCGCATCGCCGGCCAGCATCGCCTGGGCTTCGCCGAAGGCCACATGCACCGTCGGCTTGCCGCGGCGCATCACATCGTTGTCCATGCAGGGCATGTCGTCATGCACCAGCGAATAGGCATGGATCAGTTCGACCGCGCAGGCCGCGCGCAGCGCCGCCTCGTTCGCACCCTGGACCGCGTCGCAAGCGGCCAGCACCAGCAAGGGGCGCAGACGCTTGCCACCGCCCAGCACCGCATAGCGCATCGCCTCGCCCAGACCGGCCGGGGCCGCGGCGGGCACCCAGGCGTCCAGCGCCTCTTCGTACACACGCAGCGAACGCTGCACCCATTGTTCAAACACTCCAGCATCCACGCTTAAGAGTCCTCCCATGACTTCATTTCCCCGCCCTCCAGCACCTTGACTTGTTGTTCTACGGCCTGCAAACGGGCGCGGCAGAAGCCCAGCAACTCCGCCCCGCGCTTATAGCTGTCCAGCAACTGCTCCAGCGGCAGCTGGCCGGCCTCCATGGACGCTACCAAACGCTCCAGCTCCTCGAGCGCATGCTCGTAACTGAGCGCAACCGCGTCCTTGGACGCGTTCTTGGCGGCGGCTGAGGCTTTGGTCATTTCGGAACGTGAAACCGGCAATTGTAGTGGGGCCTATCCGGAACCAGGATTCGCCCACAAGTAGGGCTGTCAGGCTTGCGCCACAGCAAAGGGGCCTGAACTTGCTTATTCCGGCCGGGCGGGGCAGCCCATGGTGCCGCGCCGACATGGGTACAATCCCGCCCTCGCCCAAGCCGCAGCCGCGGTCAGGCAGTTTCACCACCCGCCCGGCGCCGCCGGGCATTGACACAAACCCGGTGCCTCGCCTTCAGCCATGGCCACCGGGGGGTTGACATTGGTTTCTTGGAGACCCTCTTGGATCATGTCCGACCTGAGCATCACTCTCTCGGCGCTTGAACGCAGCAAGACCCAGCTGCCCGTTACCTCCTACTTCGATGAGGATCTGTTCCGCAGGGAACAGGAACTGATCTTTCAGCATGGTCCCCGCTACCTCGGACACGCCCTGGCCGTGCCCGAGGTCGGCGACCACTATGCCCTGCCCCAGGAGGGCGAGGGGCGCGCCATCGTGCGCACCGCCGAAGGGCTGGAGCTGATCTCCAACGTCTGCCGCCACCGCCAGGCGGTCATGCTCAAGGGCCGCGGCAACACCGGCCGCAACGTCGTCTGCCCGCTGCACCGCTGGACCTACGACCTCAAGGGCCAGCTGATCGGCGCGCCGCATTTCGAGCAGGACCCCTGCCTGAACCTGAACCGCTACCAGATCAGCGCGTGGAACGGCCTGCTGTTCGAGGCCAATGGCCATGACGTGGCCGCCCATCTGGCCAAGCTGGGCCCGGCGGCGGAGCTGGATTTCAGCGGCTATGTGCTGGACAAGGTCCATGTGCACGAGTGCGACTACAACTGGAAGACCTTCATCGAGGTCTATCTGGAGGACTACCACGTCGGCCCCTTTCACCCGGGCCTGGGCCAGTTCGTCACCTGCGAAGACCTGGCCTGGGAGTTCGGCCGCCACCATTCGGTGCAGACCGTCGGCATCAACAAGGCCCTGACCAAGCCCGGCTCGGCCACCTATGCCAAATGGCACGAGCAGGTGCTGCAGTTCAGCGGCGGTGTGCCGCCCAAGCAGGGCGCGATCTGGCTGACCTACTATCCGCACATCATGGTGGAGTGGTATCCGCAGGTGCTGGTGGTCTCCACCCTGCACCCCAAGGGCCCGCAGAAGACCACCAATATCGTCGAGTTCTACTACCCCGAGGAGATCGCCGCCTTCGAGCGCGAGTTCGTCGAGGCCAATCAGGCCGCCTATATGGAGACCTGCATCGAGGACGACGAGATCGCCTTGCGCATGGATCAGGGCCGGCGCGCCCTGATGGAGCGCGGCGACAACGAGGTCGGCCCCTACCAGAGCCCGATGGAAGACGGCATGCAGCATTTCCACGAGTGGTACCGCCGCGAGATGAAGTTCGGCGGCTGAAAAAGGCCCACCCCCTACGCGCTGCGCGCGCCCCCTCAAGGGGGCGAGTCCGGCGGACCGGCAAAGCCGGATCCGCGGACTCCGCTGGGTAATACAGCAGCATCGCCAAACGCCCCGCGCAGCCCGCTGCCGGGGCGTTTTTGCTGGCGCGGCGCCACAATGCGGCCCCATGCCCGCCTCGCTGATGATGATCGCCGCCACCCTGCTGTTCGCCACCATGGGGGTATGCGTCAAGCTGGCGTCCGAGTTCTACGACGCCAGCGAGATCGTGATGTACCGCAGCCTGATCGGCGTCGCGCTGATGTCCGGGCTGGCGCGCGTGCAGGGCCAGACCCTGCGCACCGCGGTGCCGGCCATGCATTTCTGGCGCAGCCTCTCCGGCGTGCTGGCCCTGTCGCTGTGGTTCTATTCGATCGGCAAGCTGCCGCTGGCCACCGCGATGACCCTGAACTACATGTCCTCGGTCTGGATGGCGCTGTTCCTGATCGGCGGTGCGGTGATGCTGGGCAGCGCGCGGGTCGACGGTCGCCTGGTCGGCGCCGTGCTGCTGGGCTTCGTCGGCGTGGCCCTGATCCTGCGGCCGACGATCGACCAGCAGCAGCTCTGGCATGGCCTGGCCGGCCTGCTGTCCGGCATGCTGTCGGCGCTGGCCTATCTGCAGGTCACCTCGCTGGGTCGCGCCGGCGAGCCCGAGATCCGCATCGTGTTCTATTTCTCGGCGGGCGGCGTGATCGCCGGCGCCCTCAGCACCCTGGCCGCCGGCGAATGGCATGCCCATGGCCTCAAGGGCGCCGCCCTGCTGCTGGCCGTCGGCCTGCTGGCCACCACGGCCCAGCTGCTGATGACGCGCGCCTATGGCACCGGCAAGACCCTGGTCAACGCCAGCCTGCAATACTTGGGCATCGTGTTCTCTTTCATCTATGGTGTGGCCCTGTTCAAGGATGCCATCACCTGGAGCGCGCTGGCCGGCATGGCGCTGATCGTCGGCGCCGGACTGGCCGCCACCCTGCTGCGCGCGCGCAGCACCCCCAAGGACAGCCAACATTCCGTCACCGAATCATGAGCGACGCTTACCAAACCCTGATCTCCGTCTCCCAGCTGCAGGCCCTGCGGGCTGGCGCCCGCCCGCTGCTGCTGCTGGACCTCGGCTTCGACCTGGCCGACACCGCCGCCGGCGAAACTGCCCATGCCCAGGGCCATCTGCCCGGCGCCCATTACCTGCACCTGGACCGCGACCTGAGCGCGCCCAAGACGGGCACCGATGGGAAGTTCCGGGGCCGCCACCCGCTGCCCGAGCGCATGGCCTTCGCCGCGCGCCTCGCCGGCCTGGGCCTGAATGCCGACACCCAGGTGGTCTGCTACGACGCCCAGGGCGGCGTCTACGCGGCGCGCGCCTGGTGGATGCTGCGCTGGCTGGGGCACGGCGCGGCGGCCGTGCTGGACGGGGGCCTGCAGGCCTGGACGGCCGCAGGGGGAGCCCTGGAAACCGCCGTGCCGACGGCCCATGCCGGAGACTTCCGGCCCGGCACTCCGCTGGTCGAGGCCCTGGACGCCGACACGCTGCAGGCCGGCCTGGGCCGCTTGCGCCTGATCGATGCGCGCGCGCCGGAGCGCTTTCGTGGCGAGGTCGAGCCGCTGGACCGCCAGGCCGGCCATATCCCCGGCGCCAGCAACCGCCTGTTCAAGCTGAACCTGGCCGAGAACGGCCTGTTCAAGCCCGCCGCGCAGCTGAAGCAAGAATTCGAGGCCCTGCTGCCCCCGCAGGACGCCGCGGGCGTGGTGCACCAGTGCGGCTCGGGCGTCACCGCCTGTCACAACCTGCTGGCCATGGAATATGCGGGGCTGCTAGGCTCAAAACTCTATCCGGGCTCCTGGAGTGAATGGTCGGCCGATCCGCGCCGCCCGATTGCAAAAGCCTGACGCAAGAACCTGACGGCCCATGCCCAAAGACCAAGGCTTGACGTAAAGCAAGACAAGCGCGCTCGCGCGAGGCAAGATAACTCCAGGGTCCGAGCCCGGGCCTGCAAGGAGGTTTGCCATGTTCAAGCGCATCGTCATTCCCACCGACGGCTCCGACATCACCGCCAAGGCGGTCGACACCGCCATTGCGATGGCCAAGGTCCACGGCGCCCGGCTCTATGCCGTCAGCGTCAAGGAGCCCTTCCCCTACAGCGCGGTCTCGGAGATGCAGCCCACCCCGCCGCAGGAGTTCTTCGACGCTCAGGAGCGCATCGCCGCCGCGCGGGTCCGCACCGTGGCGAGCGCGGCCGAGGCCGCCGGCGTGCCCTGCGAGGGCCACACGGTCGAGGCCCTGCACGCCTGGGAGGCCATCATCGAATATGCCGGGCGCAACGAGGCCGACCTCGTCGTGATGGCCTCGCATGGCCGGCGCGGCTTCCAGGCCCTGCTGCTGGGCAGCGAGACGCAGAAGCTATTGACCCACTGCACGATCCCGGTCCTGGTGGTGCGTTAGAAACCACTCCCTACGCGCTGCGCGCGCCCCCTCAAGGGGGCACGCCCGTAGGACCGGCAGAGCCGGATCCTCGGGCGTCGCTGGGTTTGGATAGCGCTGCTCAGTGGGAATGGGCGCCGCCCGAGACGGCGAGCACGAGCGACAGCCCGGCCGCCAGCCAGGCCAGCTGGGCCAGCGTCTCGCGCCAGGGCAGGCGGCGCTGCAGTTGCGGGATCAGGTCCGCCACCGCCACATAGATGAAGCTGCTCGAGGCCACCACCAGCAGGTAGGGAAACAAGGCCTCCCAGGCGCCGACCACGAAGTAGCCGAGGATGCCGCCCAGCACCGCGGCCAGACCGGAGATCGCGTTGTAGACCAGGGCGCGGACGCGCGTGAAACCGGCATTCAGCAGCACGATGTAGTCGCCCACCTCCTGCGGGATTTCGTGCGCGATGATGGCCAGCGAGGTGGCCACGCCCAGGCGCGTGTCGGCCAGGAAGGCGGCGGCGATGATGATGCCGTCGCAGAAGTTGTGGATCGAGTCGCCCACCAGCACCGACAGGCCGCCGCGGCCGGCCTGCTCGGAGTCGAAATGGTGGTGATGGTGGTGGCCGTCGCCCTCGTGATGGTGGGTATGGCGGTACAGCTCGGCCTTCTCCAGCAGGAAGAAGAACATCAGGCCGGCCAGCAGGGTCAGGAACAGCTCGTGCGGGCTGGCCTGGCCCTCGAAGGCCTCGGGCAGCACATGCAGCAGCGCCGTGCCCAGCAGCACGCCGGTCGACAGGCTGACCAGATGCTTGACCACCCGGCCCAGCAGGCTGACGGTCAGGCTGGCGGCGATCAGCACCGACAACAGCCCGCCGATCAGGGTCGCGAGCACGATGTAGAAAAGGGTCATGGGGTTCCCGTCAGACAAAAAACAAACCGCGCCCCGCTGAGCTCGGGCGCGGTTTGCTGGCGAACAAGGCCCGGCGTTCAGGCCACGCCGTTGGCCTTGAACCAGGCCAGGCAGCGCTTCCATCCGTCCTCGGCCGCCTCCTTGCGATAGCTGGGGCGATAGTCGGCATGGAAGGCGTGCGGCGCGTCCGCATAGACATGGAACTCGCTGCGCTTGGCGGCCGCCGAGCCTTGGGCCAGGGCGGTCTTCATTTTATCCACCGTGTCAAGCGGGATGCCGGGGTCCTGGCCGCCATAGAGGCCCAGCACCGCCCCGTGCAACTGGCCGGCCAGGTCCACGGGGTGCCTGGGTGTCAGCGGCGTGGCGTTGCCCACCAGGCGGCCGTACCAGGCCACGCCGGCCTTCAGCCCGGGGTTGTGCGCCGCGTAGAGCCAGGTGATGCGGCCACCCCAGCAGAAGCCGGTGATGCCCAGCTTGGCGATATCGCCCCCCTGCGCCTTGGCCCAGGCCACCGTAGCGTCCAGATCGCGCATCACCTGCTCGTCCGGCACCTTGTTGATCACCTCGGCCACCAGCTTGGCGATCTCGCCGTAGCTGCCGGCATCGCCCTGGCGCACGAACAGCTCGGGCGCGATCGCCAGATAGCCCTGCCTGGCGAAGCGCCGCGCCACGTCCGCGATGTGCTCGTGCACGCCGAAGATCTCGCTGACCACCAGCACCACCGGCGGGTTCTTGGCACCGGCCGGCTGGGCGCGGTAGGCCGGCATCTTGAACTCGCCCACCGGGATCATGACCTCGCCGACCTCGAGGCCCTGCGCATCGGTCTTGAGGGTCTGGGCCGTCACCGGCAGCACGGCGGCCGCGAAACCGCTGCCGACCGTGGTGCGCACGAAATCGCGGCGGTTGAAGTCACGGCCGGGGGCCAAGCTGTCCACATCGTTCTTCAGCATCGTCATTGCTCCTGTCGGGGGGCCGGGGAAAGCTGACGCATTCTAGGCAGGCACGCCGAACTCTGCAGGAGTTCGTCATGGGTTTGCCGCGACAATCGCGGCCATGATTTTGCCCACGAGCACTTCCCCCGCCGCCCTTGCCGCCATCGACATGGGCTCCAACAGCTTCCGGCTGGAGATCGCCCAGCTGCAGCGCGGCCGCTACAAGCGCCTCACCTACCTGAAGGAAACCGTCAGACTGGGGGCAGGTCTTGACGCCGAGGGCATGCTGACCGAGGCCGCCATGCAGCGCGGTCTGGACTGCCTGGCGCGTTTTGCAACCCAGTTGCAGGGGTTTGCGCCGGAACGGGTGCGCGCCGTCGCCACCCAGACCCTGCGCGAGGCGAAAAACCGCGACGCCTTCCTGCAGCGCGCCGAGGAAGCGGTGGGGCATCGCATCGAGGTGATCTCGGGCCGCGAAGAGGCGCGCCTGATCTATGCCGGCGTGGCGCGGCTGCAGACCTCCAGCGCGCCGCGCCTGGTGATCGATATCGGCGGCCGCTCCACCGAGATGATCCTTGGCCAGGGCACGGCGCCGATCACGGCCGAGAGTTTCCAGGTCGGCAGCGTCAGCCTGTCGCTGCGCTTCTTCCCCGAAGGCCGCTTCACGCCCGAGGCCTTCCGCGCCGCCCAGGTCGCGGCCGGCGCCGAGCTGGAGGAGGCCTTGACCCTGTTCGACCGCCGGTATTGGAAGGAGGCGCTGGGCTCCTCCGGCACGGTGGGCGCGGTGTCCCAGCTGCTGGCCGGCAGCGGCATCACCGACGGCCGCATCACGCCGGACGCGCTGCGCTGGTGCATCGCCCGCTGCCTGGAGGCCGGCCATATGGATCAGCTCAAGCTGCCCGGCCTGAAGGACGACCGGCGTGCGGTGGTGGGTGGCGGGCTGTGCATCCTCTACACCCTGCTGACCCAGTTCGGCATCGACGCCCTGCAGCCCACCAAGGGCGCGCTGCGCCAGGGCGTGATCTTCGACCTGGCCGAGCGCCTGGAGGCGCAACGCCACAGCGGCGCCCACGATATGCGCGACCAGTCGGTCGCCCTGCTGCAGCAGCGCTTCGGCGTCGACATCCAGCAGGCCGAGCGCGTCGCCAGGCTGGGGCTGGCGCTGTACAAGCAGCTGCAGCCCGAGGCACCGCGCGAGCTGCAGCGCGAACTGGCCTGGGCCGCGGCCGTGCACGAGATCGGCATGATGGTCTCGCACCACGACCACCACCGCCACAGCGCCTACCTGCTGGCCCATGTGGACGCGGCCGGCTTCTCGCAAAACCAGCTGCGGCGCCTGGGCGATCTGGCGCTGGGCCAGCGCGGCGGCCTGCGCAAGCTGGAGACGCCGTTCGCGGCCGATCCGGCCCTGGTCTGGCAGGTGCTGGCGCTGCGCCTGGCCGTGCTGGCCTGCCATGGACGCGCACCGGTCAGCCCGCAGGTCCTGACGCTCAAGCGCGAGCGCCAGCTCTTGCGCATCGCGCCGACCAGGCGCTGGGCCACGGCCCAGCCGCGCGCGCTCTACCTGCTGCGCGAGGAGGCCGAGGCCTGGTCGCGCAGCGGCCTGCTGAAGATCGCCGTCGAGTCGGACTGACGAGGAGGCCCGATCTCGGGCCCGTCAATCGGATGCGAAGCGCCGCATCAGCGCCTGCTGGGCGCTGATGCCCTGCTCGGCGATGCGCTGCGAATGACCGTCCGGGCCCAGCTGCCAGGCATCCAGGCTGTCGTGCAGATAGGGCAGCAGGGCCTCGTCGATGACGCGCTGGCGCAGCTTGGCATCCAGCACCGGCCAGGCCACCTCGATGCGGCGCAGCATGTTGCGGCTCATCCAGTCGGCGCTGGACAGGTAGAGCGCCTCGTCCGCCTCGCCCTCGCCCCAGCGGAAGTAGCTGATGCGCGAATGCTCGAGGAAGCGCCCCACCACCGAGCGCACCAGGATGTTGTCGCTCACCCCCGGCAGGCCCGGCGGCAGCATGCAGGCACCGCGCACGATCAGGTCGATGCGCGCGCCGGCCTGGCCCGCGACGATCAGACCCTGGATCAGCTCGGCATCGGTCAATGCATTGATCTTCAGCACCACGCGCGCCGCATAACCCGCGCGCGCCGCCTCGGTGACGCGACCCAGCAGCTCCAGCATGCGGCTGTGCATATTGAAGGGCGCCAGCAGCAGGCGCTTCGGGGCCTTGAACTTGGACAGCGAGGCCAACTGGCGGAACACCGTGTCCGCATCGGCGGTCAAGTCGGTATCGGCGCTCAGATAGCCCAGGTCGGTGTAGAGCCGCGCGGTCTTGGGGTTGTAGTTGCCGGTGGAAAGATGCACATAGCGGCGCAGCACGGCCTTGCCGCCATGCTGCTCGCGGCGCGTCACCAGCAGCAGCTTGGCATGGGTCTTCAGGCCGACGATGCCGTAGACGACCTGGGCCCCGACGGCCTCCAGCCGCTCGGCCCAGTTGATGTTGGCCTCCTCGTCGAAGCGCGCCTTCAGCTCGACCACCACCATCACTTCCTTGCCGCGCCGCGCCGCCTCGATCAGCAGATCCATCAGCTCGGACTTGCTGCCGGTGCGGTAGACCGTCTGCTTGATCGCCAGCACCTCGGGGTCCTGTACCGCCTCGCGCAGCAGCTGCACCACCGGCTCGAAGCTCTCGAAGGGATGGTGCAGCAGCACGTCGTTCTTCTTCAGCTGCTCGAAGATGCTCTTGCCACGCGGCAGGCGGCGTTGCGGCCAGACCGGCTCGTAGGGCAGGAAGCGCAGCTCGTCGGCCTCGGTCTGGTCAATCAGCTCGTTCAGGCGCACCAGGTTGACCGGCCCGTTGACGCGATACAGGGCCGCCGCCGGCAGCTGGAACTGCTCCAGCAGGAAGCTGGCCAGTTCCTCCGGGCAGGTGTTCACCACCTCCAGCCGCACCGCGCGGCCGAAGTGGCGCGTCGTCAGGCCGGTGCGCAGCGCATGGCGCAGATTGGCGATCTCCTCCTCGTCGACCTCCAGATCGGAGTCGCGCGTGACGCGGAACTGCGAGAAGGCCTCCACCTGGCGCCCCGGGAACAACTCCTCCAGGTGGGCGCGGATCACGCTGGTCAGCAGCACGAAGGCCTGCTTGCCTTCGCTGATGGCGGCCGGCAGCTTGATCACGCGCGGCAGCACGCGCGGCACCTTGACGATGGCGATGCGCGTGTCGCGCCCCAGCGCGTCCTTGCCCGAGACGCGCGCGATGAAGTGCAGCGACTTGTTGGCCACCTGCGGGAAGGGATGCGCCGGGTCCAGACCCACCGGCACCAAGAGGGGCCGCACCTCGCGCTCGAAGAAACGGCCCACCCAGGCGCGCTGCGCCTCGTTGCGGTCGGCGTGGTTGAGCACGACGATGCTGTGCGCCTTCAGCACCGGCATCACCTGCTCGTTGAAGATGTCGTACTGCTCGTCGATCAGCTCATGGGCGGCGCGGCCGACGCGCTCGACGTCGCGGCTGTTGATGCCGCTGGCCGGGTCGCGCAGCGCGTCCAGCATGTCGGCGAAGCGCACCTCGAAGAACTCGTCCAGATTGGACGAGACGATGCAGATATAGCGCAGCCGCTCCAACAGCGGCACGTCCTCGCGCTGAGACTGGGCCAGCACGCGGCGGTTGAACTCCAGGATCGCTTGCTCGCGGTTGAGCAGGGTCAGCGTAGGCACACCCGGGGGGAGCTTGGTCATCGGACGATTCTATGAAGATTTGGTGACATGCCGGTGACGATCGGTGTCGCTGCCAGCGCCGTCTGCGGCACCCGCGCGCGTTCGCTCCAATCGAGGATCTCCAGGCGCCCGTCGGCATGCTCGATCAGCGCGGTCAGGCTCTCGACCCAGTCGCCGTCGTTGGCGTAGAGGATGCCGTCGATATCGCGCAGCTCGGCATGGTGGATATGGCCGCAGACCACGCCGTCGGCGCCGCGCTTCCTGGCCTCGCGCGCCAGCGCACTCTCGAAGTCCGAGACATAGCTGACCGCGCGCTTGACCTTGAGCTTCAGGTATTTCGACAGGCTCCAGTACGGCAGCCCCAGGCGCGCGCGCGCCGAATTCAGCCAGCGGTTCAGCTTGAGCGCGAACTCGTAGAGATGGTCGCCCAGCAGGGCCAGCCAGCGCGCGCATTGGATCACGCCGTCGAACAGGTCGCCATGCGTGACCCAGAGCTGCTTGCCGTCGGCCGTCTGGTGCATCCATTCCTTGGCCACCTCGACGCCACCGAAGCTGTGGTCCAGATACTTGCGCGCGAACTCGTCGTGATTGCCGGGAATGAAGATCACCTGGCAGCCCTTGCGCGCCTTGCGCAGGATCTTCTGGATCACGTCGTTGTGGGCCTGCGGCCAGTACCAGCTGCGGCGCAGTTGCCAGCCGTCGATGATGTCGCCCACCAGGAACAGGCGCTCGCACTCCACCTGGCGCAGAAAATCCAGCAGCGCCTCGGCCTGGCAGCCCGGTGTGCCCAGATGCAGGTCGGAGATCCAGACCGTGCGGTAATGCAGCGGCCCCTGCTCCTCGGGGGTGTGGTTCAAAGAGTCCATGGCAGCACGCATCAGAAGGGGATCGGGCTTCATGGACCACCAGCATGCGGCCCCGCCATGTCCGCGCCATGGCAGGCGCGTGAAGATTGGGTGACGGCCCGGGCCGGGATAATGCCGCCATGCATCTGATGATTTCCCATGCCAGCGCGCTTGGCGAGGCCTGCGCCCAGGCCCGCCAGACCCTGGCGCTGCCGCGCCTGGCCGCCCTGCTCGCGCTGCTGGCGCCCGAGGCCGGCCATGGCGGCGACGAATACAGCCTCCACACGCCCGAGGAGCAGACCCTGGCCGCGCTGTGGGGCTGGGACGCCCCGGCCCTGCCCTCGACCCTGCCCCTCGCCGCCGCCCGGGCCCAGGCCGACGGCATCGAGGTCGGCGACGCGGCCTGGGCCCTGCTGAGCCCGCTGCACCTGTCGGTCGGTAGCGACCAGATCACCGCGCTGGACCCGCGGGCCCTGCGGCTGGACGAGGCCGAGTCGCGCGCCTTCTTCGCCGCGCTGGCCTGGCTGTTCCCGGCCGAGGAAGGCTGGCGCAGCGCCTGGGGGGCGCCGACGCGCTGGTATGTCGCCCACGACAGCCTGGACGGCCTGGCCGGCGCCAGCCTGGAGCGCGTGATCAACCGCAATGTCGATCCCTGGATGCCCGAGGCGCGCCGCCTGCGCACCCTGCAGAACGAGCTGCAGATGGCGCTGCACGGCCATGCGCTGAACGAGGCGCGCGAGGCGCGCGGCGCGCTGGCGCTGAACTCGGTCTGGATCAGCGGCGCCGGCCGCGCCCGGCCGCGCGCCGCCGTGCCCGGCCTGCGCATCGACACGCGCCTGCGCGAGCCGCTGCTGGGCGAGGACTGGGCCGCCTGGAGCGAGGCCTGGGCCGCGCTCGATGCCGGCCCGCTGGCCGAGCTGCTGGGGCAGGCCCAGGCCGGCGCGGCGGTGACCCTGACCCTGTGCGGCGAGCGGCGCGCGCAAAGCTACCGCCCGCGCAAGGTCGGCGGATTCGGACGGCTGTGGCGCAAGCTCGCCGCGCCCAGGGCCGATGTGGCCAAGGCGCTGGAGGCGCTATGAGCGGCCCGCAAATCCTCACCCGCGACGTGCCGCCGCGCGCCAGCTGGGCGCTGGAACAGGCGGGCATCCCGCCGCTGCTGGCCCGCCTGTTCGCCGCGCGCGGCGTGCGCACGGCCGAGGAGCTGGACGACGGCCTGGCCCGGCTGATCCCGCCCGAGGGCATGAAGGGCATGGGCGCGGCCGCCGCGCTGCTGGCCGATGCGCTGCAGGCCGGCGAGCGCATCTGCATCGTCGCCGACTACGACTGCGACGGCGCCACCGCCTGCAGCGTCGCGCTGCGCGGCCTGCGCCTGCTGGGCGCAAGACCCGGCACCGTCGACTATGTCGTGCCCGACCGCGCCATCCATGGCTACGGCCTGACGCCCGCCATCGTCGAGCTGGCAATGGCTCAGGGTCGGCCGCAGCCGCAGCTGCTGATGACGGTCGACAACGGCATCGCCAGCCTGGCCGGCGTGGCCCATGCCAAGGCGCTGGGCCTGAAGGTGCTGGTGACCGACCATCATCTGCCGGCCTTGGTCGACGGCGCCATCGTCGTGCCCGCGGCCGACGCCCTGGTCAACCCCAACCAACCCGGCTGCGAGTTCGAGAGCAAGCACCTGGCCGGCGTCGGCGTGGCCTTCTACACCCTGCTGGCCCTGCGCGGCGAGCTGCGCCGGCGCGGCGTGTTCGACGCAGCGAGCCAACCCAGGCTCGACGCGCTGCTGGACCTGGTCGCGCTGGGCACGGTGGCCGACGTCGTCAAACTGGACGCCAACAACCGCCGCCTGGTGGCCCAGGGCCTGCGCCGCATGCGCGCCGGCCGCATGCAGCCGGGCATCGCGGCGCTGTTCGCGGCCGCCGGCCGCGATGCCGCGCGCGCCAGCAGCTTCGATCTGGGCTTCGCGCTGGGCCCGCGCATCAATGCGGCCGGGCGCCTGTCGGACATGACCCTGGGCATCGAATGCCTGACGACCGAGGACCCGGCGCGCGCGCTCGAGCTGGCGCGCCAGCTCGACGCGATCAACCGCGAGCGCCGCGAGATCGAGGCCGGCATGCGCGAGCAGGCCGAGCTGAAGCTCGACGAGCTGATGCCCAGCGGGGAAGCCCCGCCCGCCCTGAGCATCTACGAGCCCGAGTTCCACGAGGGCGTGGTGGGCATCGTCGCCTCGCGCCTGAAGGACCGGCTGCACCGCCCGACCTTCGTGTTCGCGCTGGGCGCCGATGGCCAGCTCAAGGGCTCGGGCCGCTCGATCCCCGGCTTCCATCTGCGCGATGCGCTGGACCTGGTGTCCAAGCGCCATCCCGAGCTGCTGAAGAAATTCGGCGGCCATGCGATGGCGGCCGGCTGCACGCTGGCCGACGGCGTCCCCGAAACCGTGTTCCAGGCCTTCGATGCGGCGCTGCGGCAGGTCGCCGCCGAATGGCTGGACGCCGCGGCCCTGACCCGCACCCTGCGCACCGACGGTCCGCTGCCGGCCGAAGCCTTCACGCCGGCGGTGGTGCAGCAGCTGGAGGCCCAGGTCTGGGGCCAGGCCTTCGAGGCCCCGCTGTTTTGCGATCAGGTGCAGATCGTCTCGCAGCGCATCGTCGGCGAGCGGCATCTGAAGCTGCGCCTGCGGCATGGCGGCGCGTCCGGCGCGCTGCGCGACGCGATCTGGTTCGGCCATGTCGAGCCGGTGCCGGACAACGGGCTGCTGGCCTACCGGCTGAGCCTGGACGAATACCAGGGGCAGCAGCGGGTGCAGATGATCGTCGAGGCGATGAGCTAGCGCTCACTGGGGCCGCGGGAAACGGCTGAGCTGCTCGTGGATGAGTCGGAACCGGCCGTCTTCCCGCAGCCGCACGCGCGTCCCCCGGCCCCGGATCGTGAACTCGCGCCCACCCTGCGAACCTTCCCGGTGCTAGGTGTAGCTGGCCGTCGCGCTGGCCCGGTCGCTGCCGAGCACCACGATGTCGGACAGGTGGAAGCGCGTCTTCTTCTTCACGCCGGGCTCGCCGCGCCAGGTCTTCTCGAGCACCGCGCCGGCATCGATCCCGCAAAGAACGGGTTTGTCCCGCATAGACGGCTCATCACCCCGAAGCAGGATTGAGATTGCGCCGGCAAGCGGCCATAGTGCCCTCCCATGCAGGACAAAGACATGCGCCGCCGAGCGGCTCACGCCCCCAAGCCTCGCCGCCCGAACGGCCCGCGGCAAGACCTGGCCCCCGCGCCCGCTCATCCGCAGGAGCTGGAGGACGGCATCCCCGGTCTGGATGTGCAGGACTCGACCTGGGACGAATGGCAGGAGGTCGCGGCCGGCAAGCTCGAGCGCTGAGGATGAGCAAGCCGTTCATGAATAGGGTCGCGGACCCGCGGCGATGCGGTGCCGGCCGATGCCTGCTGGCGGCCTTGCTTGTCCTTGCCATCGCGCCGGCCGGCCGGGCCCAGCCACCCAAGCTCGAGCGGCTCGAGAGCTATCGCGGCCTCTGCGAGGCCTCCGCCGGCGTGGCGCTGGATGCCGAGCATTTCGCCGTGGCCGACGACGAGCGCAATGCGCTGCTGATCTACCGCCGGGGCCGGCCGGAGCCGATCGGCGCGCCGCTCGATCTGTCGGCCTTCCTGTCCACGCCTGCCGACAAGGCCTCCGATCTGGAAGGCGCCGCGCGCCTCGACGACATCGTCTACTGGATCTCGTCGCACAGCCGCACGTCCTCGGGCAAGGAGCAGCCGCGCCGGCAGCGCTTCTTTGCCACGCGCATCGTCGCCGGGGCGCCGCCGCGCCTGCAGCCGGTCGGCCGGCCCTATGCCAGGCTGCTCGATGAGATGACGGATGCCGAAGAACTGAAGGCGCTCAAGCTCGGCCGGGCCGCCAGGCTGGCGCCCGAGGCGCACGGCGGCCTGAACATCGAGGGCCTGGCCGCCGCGGCCGACGGCGCCGGCCTGCTGATCGGTCTGCGCAGCCCCGTGCCGGACGGGCGCGCGCTGCTGATCCCCCTGAAGAACCCCGCCGCGCTGGTCGGCAGGGGCAAGCGCCCGCGGTTCGCCGAACCCATCCGGCTGGATCTCGGCGGCCGCGGCATCCGCAGCATCGAGCGCATCGGCGCGGCAAGCTATCTGATCGTCGCGGGCCCGCCGGGCGACGCGGGCAGCTTCGCGCTCTATGAATGGGATGGCCGGCCCTCGACCCCGCCCGCGCTGCGGCCCGAGCCGGCCCTGGCCGGGCTGAGCCCCGAAGCCCTGTTCGCGGGCCCCGGGCCGGACGAGCTGCGGCTGCTGAGCGACGACGGCGCCCTGCCGATGCCCGAAGGCCGTTGCGACCGGTTGGACCGGCCGCGGCAGCGGTTCAGAAGCCTGCTGATCCCGCCGCGGCCCCGCTAAAGCGCCGCTGGGCCACCGCCGGCCCGCCCTCAGCGCTGCTGCACCAGGCTGCCCCGCCCCTGCTCGAAGCGGACCGTCGCCAGCGCGCCGTTGATCAGCGTGAACTGCGGCGGCCGGTGGCCGATGTCCAGGTCGATCAGCACCGGGCAGCCGAGCTCACCCAGCGCCGAGCGCAGCGCGTCCCGATGGTCCAGGCCATGCGGATCGCTCGCCTCCGGTCCGGCGTTGCGGCCGATCAGCAGGCCTGCCAGGCCGTCGAACCAGCGCTGGCGGCGCAGGCTCCGGAGCGCGCGCGCCACGGTCGGCGGGTTCATCTCGCAGTTCTCCAGATAGAGCAGGCAGCCGTCCGCAGCGCTGGCGCGGATGAAATCCGGCACGGCGCCGTAGCGCGTGCCGGCCAGCCAGGCGATGGTGTCCAGGCAGCCGCCGATGAGCCGGCCGCGCAGCTCCAGTGGCGCCTCGCCGCCGTCCAGCCGGCGCCAGCGCACCGGCTCGCTCAGGCGATAGGCCGCATCGACGCGCTCGGCCCAGTCCTCGCCGGCGACCTGATAGCGCGCAGCCGCCTGCTGGACGAAGGGCGTGGCGAGATCCGCGGCCAGCAGGTCCAGCAGGCCGTCCTGGCCGGGTCGCAGCTCCATCAGATTGCTGCCATGCGCGCTGGCCCAGCCGCTGAGCAGGGCCAGCGGCAGTTGCAGGGTGCTGAGGTCCGAGAAACCGGTGAACCATTTGGGCGGCAGCGCGCGCAAGGCCTCGAAATCGATCCGCTCCAGCAGCTCGGTGGCCAGTTCGCCGCCCCAGGGCGGCATCACGGCCGCCACCTCGGGGTCGGTGAGAAAGCGCATCAGCTCGGCCGCGCGCTCGGACGCCGGCGCGCTGGCGCTCTTTATCTCGGCGCGCAGGCATTGGCCCTCGACGACGCGAAAGCCCCGGGCGCGCAGATGCGCCAGCACCAGGTCCAGCCGCGCATGCAGCCGGGCCGGCACGCCCGACGAGGGTGCGGTGACGGCGATCAGATCGCCGCGCCGCAGCGGCTTGGGAAAGCGGGTGAGCGGTGACATCGGCCCAGTGTAGACAAGGCCCCGCACCAGGGCCAGCAGCGCGTGCAGCGGGTGGTGGAGGCCGCCGCCTGAACGGCGCCGCGGTGCGGGCCAGCCGCGATTGACGCCGGCCCCGGGCTGCGGGTCTACTCGCCCGACCAGGGACGGGAACATGGGCGGAGCATGAGCGAAGCAGGCGGTCGCGACGCGACGAGTACGGCAAGGGCGCGGTTCGGGGTGGGGCTGCTCGGCGATCTCGCCGCCGGCACGGTCTGCGCGCTGGCGGGCCTGAGCTACCTGATGGGCTACGCGGCCCTGGTCTTCAGCGGCCCGCTGACGCCGCTGCTGACCGAGGGCCTCGCCATGCTGCTGCTGGGCGGCGGCGTGGTCGGCGTGGTGGTGTCACTGCGCAGCACGCTGCCCACCGTGATCGCCGGGCCCGACCCCAACAGCGCCGCCATCCTGGCGGTGGCGGTGGCGGGCATCGCCGCCGAGCTAGCCGGCGCGCCGCGCGAGCGGCTGCTGGCCACGGTGCTGATGGCCCTGACCCTGTCCAGCCTGGTGGCCGGCCTGCTCGCCTACACCCTGGGCCGGCTACGCCAGGGTGCGCTGATCCAGCTGATGCCGCATTCGGTGGTGGCCGGTTTCCTGGCGGGCACCGGCCTGCTGGTCAGCATCGGCGCCCTGCTCATGCTGAGCGGCCAGAGCTCCGCCGGCGCGGGCTGGCGGGCGCTGCGTGAAGGCCCCTGGCTGGTGCCGGCCACCGCGCTGGCCATGGCCGCGGCCCTGTTGGCCCTGCCGTGGCTGCGCCGCCACGCGCTGGGCCTGCCGGCCAGCATCGTGCTGGCCAGTGCGCTGTTCTTCGCGCTGGCGGCTTGGCAGGGGCTGAGCCCGGCCGAGCTGCGCCAGCGCGGCCTGCTGTTCGCGCCGCCGCACCTGTCGCTGCATCCGCCCCTGATCCTGTTGGGCAGCGGCCTGGTGGATTGGCCGGCGATCACCGCCCATGCGGCGGAGCTGCTGGCGGCGCCGCTGATCGGCATGCTCACCATCCTGCTGAACAGCGTCGGCCTGGAGCTGGCCTCGCAGCGGCGCATCGACGCCGACAGCGAGCTGCGCGCGGCCGGCGGCGCCAATCTCCTCAGCGGTCTGCTGGGCGGCTTCGTCGGCTACCCCTCCATCAGCCGCAGCCTGCTGAACCAGCGCGCGGGCGCCCACGGCCGCCGCGCCGGCGTCTGGGCGGCCATCTGCAGCCTGCTGATCGTGCTGGCCCTGCCGGACCTGCTGAGCTATCTGCCCAAGCCGGTGCTGGCCGGCCTGCTGCTCTACCTGGGCCTGTCGATGCTGCTGGACTGGGCCTGGGCGACGCGCCGCCAGTTGCCACGCCACGAGTACCTGCTGGTGCTGGCCATCCTCGCGGTGATCGCCTGGCAGGGCTTCGCCCTGGGCGTGCTGCTGGGCCTGCTGGGTGCCTGCGCGCTGTTCGCCTGGAGCTACGGACGCAGCGGCTGCATCGCCGCCAGCTTCAGCCTGCAAGGGCGGCGCTCGCGGGTGCGCCGCAGCCTGGCCGAGGAACAGGCGCTGACCCGGCATGGCGAGGCCCTGTTCGGCCTGAGCCTGCAGGGCTACCTCTACTTCGGCACCGCCAAGGCCATCGTCGCGCGCGTCGAGGCCGCGCTGGCCGCGGCGCCGCGCCAGGGCGTGCTGATCGACATGGCGGCGGTGCAGGGCGTCGACGCCTCGGCGCTGCAGAGCTTCCGCCGCCTGCGCCAATGCTGCGAGGCCGGCCATGCGTCCCTCGCGTTCGCCGGCCTGGGCGATGCCCTGCGCCGCCGCCTGCAGGCGGCCGGCGTGCTGGACGGCGCGGCGACGCAGGACTTCCCCGATCTCGACCACGCGCTGGAATGGAGCGAGGAGCGCCTGTTGCGCGGCCTCGGCCATGCCGGCGGCGAGCTGCCGCTGCGCCGGCTGCTGGCGCCGCATTTCGGCGCGGCCGACCTGGAGCGGCTGCTGGCCAGGCTGCAGCCCTGGCCGCTGATGGCCGGCGAGGCCGTCTACCGCCAGGGCGAGCGCGCCGATTCGATGCTGTTCATCGAGCAGGGGCGGCTGGGCGTCAGCCTGGCGCGCCCGGACGGCGCGCCGGTGCGCCTGGGCAGCTACGGGCCCGGCACCCTGGTCGGCGAACTGGCCCTGTTCACCGACGAGCCGCGCTCGGCCGACGTGGTGGCCGAGGCGCCGACGCGGGCGCTGCGGCTCAGCCGCGCCGACCTGCTGGCGCTGGAGCGCGAGGCTCCGGTGGCCGCGCTGGCGCTGCGCACCCTGGTGATCCGCAGCCTGTCCACGCGCCTGGTGGCCGCCAGCCATGAGCTGACGGTGCTGGCCGCGCGGCCCGGCTGATGCCCCTGCGACAGCGGGCCCGGGGCGGCCCTTCTAAAATGACGGTGTGAACAACCTCAGCCCCCTGATCAACGCCGATCTGCACTGCCACTCCAAGGTCTCGGACGGCACGCTGGAGCCCGAGACCCTGGCCGCGCGCGCCAAGGCCAACGGGGTCGAGCTGTGGGCGCTGACCGACCATGACGAGATCGGCGGCCAGCAGCGCGCGCTGGACGCCGCGCTGGCCCTGGGCCTGCCCTATCTGACCGGCACCGAGATCTCGGTCAGCTTTGCCGGCCGCGTGGTGCACATCGTCGGCCTGGGCTTCGACCACCGCAACGACGCCCTGGGGGCCGGCCTGAAGGCCACGCGCGGCGGCCGCGAGGAACGGGCCCGCGAGATGGCCGCCGGCCTGGCCCGGGTGGGCATCAAGGACGCCTACGAGGGCGCGCTGCGCTATGTGGGCAATCCCGAGCTGATCTCGCGCACCCATTTCGCGCGTTTCCTGGTCGATGCCGGCCATTGTGCCGACGTGCCCGAGGTGTTTCGCCGCTTCCTGACCGAGGGCAAGCCGGGCTATGTCGAGCACCGCTGGGCCAAGCTCGGCGATGCGGTGCGCTGGATCACCGCGGCCGGGGGCGAGGCGGTGATCGCCCATCCGGGCCGCTACCCCTTCACGCCCACCGAGGAATATGCGCTCTTCACCGAGTTCATCGCCCATGGCGGACGCGGCGTCGAGGTCGTGACCGGCAGCCACACCGCGGCCGACGCGGTGAAGTACACCGAGACCGCGCTGGAGTTCGGCCTGCTGGCCTCGCGCGGCTCCGACTTCCACAGCCCCGAGGAAAGCCACACCGACCTGGGCCGCCTGAGCGCCGACCTGTCGGGCCGCCTGACGCCGATCTGGCAGGCGCTGGAGCAGCGCGTCCACCGGCCCGCGGCCGCTTCGTGAGGCAGCACCGCCCCCTGCTGGGCATCGCATTGATCGTGCTGATGGCCACCTGCTTCGCGTCGATGGACAGCACGATCCGCTACCTGGGCGGCTTCCTGCCGGTGCTGCTGATCCTCTGGCTGCGCTACAGCTTCCAGGCCGTGGCGATGCTGGGCTGGCTGGCGATCGCGGCGCTGCGCGGCAAGCCCGATGTGTTCCGCGCCGCCCATCCCAGGTTCCAGGCGGTGCGCGGCATGCTGCTGCTGTTCACCAGCGCGATGAGCTTCTATGGCGTGCAGCACATGCCGGTGGCCGAGTTCACCGCGATCAATATGCTGACGCCGGTGGTCGTCACCCTGCTGGCCGCGATGGTGCTGCAGGAGCCGGTGTCGCGCCTGCGCTGGACCCTGGTGATCGGCGGCTTTGCCGGCGCGCTGATCGTGATCCGCCCCGGCAGCGGCCTGTTCGGCTGGGCCGTGCTGTTCCCGCTGGCCGGCGCGCTGAGCTATGCCAGCTTCCAGGTGCTGACCGCCAAGCTGGCGGCGCTGGAGAGCCCCTACACCACGCATTTCTACACCGGCCTGACCGGCATGCTGGTGCTGAGCCCGCTGATCGCGCTGCTGCCGTCGGATCTGGCGGCCGGCCTGCGCGCGGCCTCGGCCGGGCAGCTGGGCCTGCTGGCCCTGGTGGGGCTGCTGGGCACGGTCGGCCACCTGCTGCTGATCCTGGCGCTGGGCCTGGCGCCCACCGGCACCCTGATGCCCTTCGTCTATGTGCAGATCGCGGTGGCCGCGGCGATCGGCTGGCTGGCCTTCGACCATGCGCCGGACGGCTATGCCTGGCTGGGCATGGGCGTGCTCTCGGCCTGCGGCGCGGCCTCGGCCTGGCTCAATGTCAGGCGTTCGCAACGCCCGCCGCCCTCGGCGGTGGCGCTGGACACCATTGCCGACTAAGAATCGCGCCATGGCCCAGTTCTTCGAAGTGCATCCCGACAACCCGCAGGTCCGCTTTCTCAAGCAGGCCGCGCAAATCCTCGACCAGGGCGGCATCGCGGCGATCCCGACCGACTCCAGCTATGCGCTGGTCTGCCATCTGGACGACAAGGCCGCGGCCGAGAACCTGCGGCGCATCCGCGGGGTCGACGACAAGCATCACCTGACCCTGCTGTGCCGCGACCTCAGCGAGCTGGCCAGCTACGCGCGGGTCGACAACAAGCAGTACCGGCTGCTGAAGGCGGTCACGCCCGGCTCCTTCACCTTCATCCTGGAGGCCACCAAGGAAGTGCCGCGGCGCGTCTCGCATCCCTCGCGGCGCACCATCGGCCTGCGCGTGCCCGACCACAAGGTGACGCAGGAGCTGCTGGCCATCTTCGGCCAGCCCCTGCTGGCGACCACGCTGATTCCGCCCGGCGAGCACGAGCCGCTGAACGATGCCCAGGAGATCTCGGCGCGCTACGACAAGCTGCTGCAGCTGATCATCGACGCCGGCGCCTGCCCGATGCAGCCGACCACCGTGGTCGACATGACGGGCGACGAGCCGGTGCTGGTGCGCCGCGGCTGCGGCGACCCGGCCTGCCTGGGGCTGGACTAGGTGTGACGTTCCAGAAGCTTGTTCACCCGTCGGGAAAGCGCGCCGCCCAGAGCGAGCGCAGCCGCGGCTCGGCGTCGACGCGGCGCACCGCCGGCGCCAGACGCGGCGCCGCGGCATAGAAGCGCTCGCGCCAGGGGCCGAAACGCGAGACCACGGCGACATAGAGGTCCAGCATGCTCAGCCGCTCGCCCAGCAGATAGGGTCCCGGGCTCAGCTGCGCATCGAGTTGCGACCAGCAGAAGGCGATGCGCTCATGCACCGCATCGACCACCGCGTCGCGCAGCTCGGGCGGCGCGCCGATGCGGCCCACGTCCGGCTTGATCCAGTGCAGCGCATAGATCGCCGACGACACATACAGCATCCAGCGCAGGAACTGCGGGCGCAGCGCGGCGTCGTCCGGCGCCGGCGCCAGCCCCGCGGCCGGGTGCGAGTCGGCCAGCCAGATCAGGATGGCCGCGCTCTCGGTCATCACGCGGCCGTCGGGCATCAGCAGCGTCGGGATCTGGCGCAGCGCATTGAGCGGTGCCACCCGTTCGCGCGCCGCCGGCTCGGCCCAGGTGGCGCCGTCGATCAGCGCGTAGGGCAGGTCCAGCAGGGTCAGTGCGGCCTCCACGGCCACGGCGCCGGACCCGGCGGCACCATAGAGCCGCCAGGGCTTGGCGGACAGATCAGCAGCGGTATTCATGGACGGGCATCTCCGATCAGATCCTGATCCAGTGATTGTCCAGCTCCAGTTCGGGCAGGCGCCTGCCCGCCCCGTCCGGCAGCTGCAGCGCCCGCCCGCGGCCACCGGCCCACAGACCCTCGCCCGCGCCTCGCCCCTCGGCCAGCGCGCAGGCCTCGGGCAAGGGGGTCAGCCCTTGCCAGCGCCCCTCGGCATCGAAGCGCGCCACGCCGCCGCTGCGCGGACAGCCGATCGCGAAACCCTCGGCTATGGCGGCGATGTCGCCGCCATAGCCGGCCAGCGCGGGCTGGCCCTCGGCCAGGCGCAGCTCGCGGCCGTCGAACAGCGCGAGGATGGGCGCAGCCTTCCTCCGCTCGGCCTCCTCGTGCTCGGCCTGGATCGCGATGCCCAGCCGGCCGTCGGGCCGCCAGGCCAGGTGGCGCAGACTCAGCCGGCGATCCGGCACGCGCCATTGGCCGCGCAAGGCCCCGGTGCGTGCGTCCAGCCGCACCAGCGAGGAGTCCATCGCCGGCAGGTTCAGCTTCAACCGCCCGGTTTCGGGCTGGGTCTGGATGCCGCCGTTGGCCACCCAGAGGTCGCCGCCCCGGGGCGCGAGTTCGTGCACGTCGACGCCATGGCTGGGCCATTCGGCCAGCTTCGCGAGGCTCCCCGCATCGCGCACGCCGATCAGGCCGGCACCGCTTCCCAGATCGGTCTCGCCGCTGAAGAGATGGCGCCCGTCGGCACTGCGCGCCAGGTGGCCGGTGAAGGCGCGGTCGGGTTCGATCCAGAGCCATTGCAGTTCCCGGCCCTCGCGCGAGAAGCGCAGCAGCCAGTCGCCGGGGCGCCGCGCCACGGCCAGCAGGCTGCCACCGGGCTCCCGCAGCAGGCCATGGGCGCGGGTGGGCACCTCGATACTGGCGCGCAGCGCCAGCGCTTCGCCGGCCAGCGCCAGGCGGCCGACGCGGTAGCTGGGTGCCTCGTCCCGCCAGGCCGCGGCCAGCTCCAGCGGCGCGCCGCGCAAGGCCCAGGCCGGTGCGGCCAGGCCCGTGACCAGGCCCCCGACCAGGGTCAGGACTTGCCTGCGCTTGAGCTCAATCACCATCGGCATCGGAGAAACCCAGCGCCAGATCCAGCGCCGGCGCCACCCGCTCCTGCACCAGGCGCTTCAGCGCCTCCAGCGCCTTCGCCGCGGCCAGTACCGGCTGCGGCCCGGCCGGCGTCAGGCCCTGCAGCCTGGCATCGGCCGCCAGCACGCTGCTGCGCAGCGCATCGGCCACCTGGTTGCGGCCGCGGCCGCGCAGATAGCTCTCCAGCGTCACCAGGCCCGCGCCCGGTGCCGGCGCGCGCCGGCCCGGCCCGCCCTCGAACAGCGCCAGGCCGCGCAGGCTCTGCCACTCGGCGGCCCAGGCCGCGGCGGTGAGGCCGCTGGCGGCGCGCGGCAGCGCCTCCTTGCCGGAACGCAGCGGCTTTTCCATCTGCGCCCAGCGCAGCCTCTCGATGCCGCCGACCCATTGGTTCAAGAGCTCCGCGGTGCCGGCCAGTGCATCCTCCTCGCTCCAGTCCTCCGGGGCGCGCGCGGCCAGCTCGGCGAAGCCGGCCTGCAGGGCCTTGGCCTCGATCAGCAGCTCCTCGGCCAGCAGCTGCGCGTAGCGGCGCTCGGCCTCGCTCATGGCCCCCTTCTGCCACAGCAGCAGTTCCAGCGCCGGCAGGCCCTTGGCGGGCGTGCCGACGCGCTCCAGCGCCGCCACATCGCGGGGCGCGCCCTGGATGGCGCGGGCGATCAGCGCGGGCCGGGTCGGCGCGAAGTCGATCTGGCGCTGCGAACGCCGCGTCAGCACCGGTCCCAGCGCCGGCGTGCCCAGGCGCTCCCAGGCCAGCATGGCCTCGGCCCAGCTCGCGCGGTCCAGGCTCGCGGTCAGGCGCTGCGCGGCGGCCAGCAAGGCCTCGGCGCGCGGCAAGGTCCAGTGCTGGTGCAGCCCCAGCACCAGGTGCAGCGGCGTGTAGGCCGGCACGGCCTGGCGGGCCCAGTCGGTCTGGGCGCGGGCGGCGCCACCAACGGCCAGCCCCGCCAGGAACAGTCGGCGATCCATCATTCGAGTCCTCCACGCCGCGCCGGCGCCACACATGACGCAAGCAGCGCGGGCACTCCCAAGCGACGTCCGGGGACCCGGCTTTGCCGGGCCCCCGGACATGCCCCCTCGAGGGGGCCGACGAAGTCGGTAGGGGGTGGGCTCATCACAGCGACTCCACGAATTTGACGAGCGCATCGCGCTCGGCGCGCGTCATGCCCAAGACCTTGTGCTTCGCCTCCTCGGCCTCGCCGCCATGCCACAGCACGGCCTCCAGCACGCCGCGGGCGCGGCCGTCGTGCAGCAGCCGGGTGTGGCCGTTGACGTCCTTGATCAGGCCGATACCCCACAGCGGCGGGGTCTTCCACTGCCGGCCGCTGGCCTGGAAGTCCGGCCGGCCGTCGGCCAGGCCCTCGCCCATGTCGTGCAGCAGCAGATCGGTATAGGGCCAGATCTGCTGGCCGTTCAGCGCCTTGCTGCTAAGGCTCGGGAACGGCCCTTCGGCCGTGGTGTAGCCGGGGCGGTGGCAGGCCGCACATTGCGCCTGCGCGAACAGGGCCTGGCCGCGCTTGACCTGCTGGTCGTCCACCCGGCGGCGCGCCGGCGGGGCCAAGGTGGCCTGGTAGAAGACCACGTCGGCCAGGGTCCTGTCGTCGATCTCGACGCCTTCTTGCTCCTTGGCGCCGCGCGGCGCGGCGCGGCAGTCGGTCTGGGCCGGCATGCAGGTCTCCTGCGCGAAATGCGTGGAGGTGATGCCCATGTCGCCGAGGAAGGCGCCCGCCGTCTGGTGCGCGATGCTCGCCACATTGGCCTTCCAGCCGAAGCGGCCCAGCATGGGCTTGTCGGCGAAGGCATCCCAGACCCGGTTCGGCCGGCCCTTGATCGGGCCCGGCGCCGCGGCCTGCTCGGCGGCATTGCGCAGGATCTCGGCCTCGGGGATCGCCTCCAGCAGGCCCACGCCGATCAGCTGCGGCGCGATGCGCGGGCTGACCATTACGTCCGCAGCCAGCGGGCCGTAGCCCAGGTCCTTGAAGCCGTAATGGGGCTTCAGCAGGCCGTAGGGCGTGCCGTCCCCGAAGCGGCCCTTGACGGTCTCGTAGCGCAGCGTCACCCGGCCCTCGGGCCTGACGCCGCCGACCGCGGCGTTGTTCAGCTGGTCGCCGTAGACCGGGTCGGGCTTCGGGCCGCCATGCGCGTCCTGCCCCGGCACGGACAGGCGCATCAAGAGCGCCACCGGCTGCTCGTGCATGCCAGCCCCCACGGCGCTGCGCGCCTGCCCCCCGAGGGGGTGTTCGCCCGCCTTGGGGCGGCCCGGCGTCGGGCTCAGCCCCTTCCGGAAATCCGGCGGCGCGCCGCGGCCGTCCTGCACATGGCAGCCGCCGCAGCTGCGCGCGATGAAATGCGGGCCCAGCCCGTCGCGCGCGCCGGTGGAGGCCGGCGCCTCCACCCAGTTGCGGCGGAAGAAGCTGTTGCCGATCGCGAAGCGGGTGCGCTCCTCGTCGTCCAGATTCGCGGCGGGGAAGGAAAAGGCGTTGCGGCCGTCGGCATAGACGGTGGTGTCGCCGCCCGTCCTTTCCTCGTCCGGCCCCGTGCCGGCCACCACGCCCAGCGCCGCCAGGCTTGCGCCGGCGGCCAGCAGCCAGACCCTCATGGCTGGACCAGGGTCAGCTTGGTGATGCCGATCGCCGTGGCCGCCTCCACCAGCAGCTTGCTCTGCGCGGTGAGGCTCGCGATCGTGGCCTGGATGCGTGCGCGCCCCGGGGCATCCTTGCCGCCCAGGATCTCCTGGTCGAATGGCGCCTGGATCTGCTCGGCCGCGGCCACCGAGGCGGCAAGCTGCAGCGTCAGGCGCTCGGCCAGCGCCGCGTCCTTGGCGGCCACCAGCTCGCGCAGCGCCGGGCCTTGCAGGGTGCTGTCGTCGGCGCGCCGGTAGCGGCCCAGCCAGACGTTCTCGATGCCCTTGGCATTGCTCACCGCGTCGCGGTGCGTATTGTCGGAGAAGCAGGAATGCTCGTCCTCCTGGTCCTGGCTGGCCAGCGCCACCTCCAGGCGCTCGCCGGCCAGTTCGCCGCGCGACAGCGAGCCCAGGCCCACCAGCATCTTGCGCAGCGATTCCTGGCCGCCCTTTTCGAAGCGCGCGCGGTAGTTGTTTGCGACGCCGGGCGCCCAGGCCTTGACCAGGAAGCCCAGGTCGTCGATCAGCAGCTCGGTCACGACCACGAGGTACTGGCGGCGGCGGTCGGCATTGGGCGCTTTGCCGTCGACGAAGTCCTCGAAGCCGCGGTTGCCGGGTCCGCTGGAGGACAGGTCTTGCCCCCAGAGCAGGAACTCGATCGCATGCCAGCCGGTGGCGATGTTCTCCTCGCCGCCGCGCTCGTTCTGCGCCGACAGGCCGGCCTTGCTGATCTTGAAGCCGCGCTTGCCGATCAGGCCGCCGCTGCTCTTGCCCTCGATGCGGTCGACATAGCTTTCGTCCATCGGCCAGGCATTGAGGCGCCCCTCGGGGCCCTTGTCATCGTCGATCGGGCCGCCGTAGAAGCGGAAGGCCTCGGTCTGGCCGTAGAACTCGCGCGCGGCCAGCCAGGCCTGGCGCGCCGCGTCCAGCTTGGCCTGCGAGGGCCGGGCGACGAAGGTCTTGACGGCCTGCTGCAGCACCTGGGCGCTCGCCAGCGTGTCGGCATAGTTGGCGGACACCAGGGCGGCGTAGTGACGGGCCACGCCGGCCGGCGTGGCGGCGGCTTCGACCCGCGGAACCTGCTGGGCCGCCACCGGCTGGGCCTGCGAGGCGACCGGCCAGTTGGCGGCAGCGGCCGCCAGGCCCAGGAACAGGACGGCAAGGGATTGCATCGGATAAGGCTCGAACAGATGAGATTAGTTCGCATTCTCTCATCCGTTCGCGGCAGGACTCAAGCCGGCGCTCGCAGGATCGCACGGATGCGCTCGGGGTCGAAGCCCAGCAGCGTGCGGCCGCGCACGACGAAGGTGGGCGTGCCCCGCGCACCGCGCGCCCGGTACTCGGCCAGACAGGCCGGATCGCGCTCGATCAAGCATTCGCGATGCGTCACCCGCTGCTCGACCAGCCAGGCGCTGGCGCGCTTGCAGAACACGCAGCCGACGGACGAGAGCATCACGATATCGCCCGGCCGCGCCAGTTCGCGCAAGGCCTGACCCTGCTGCTCGGCCTGACGGCCGCCGATCCACTGGCTCGCGCCCCAGAACAGCGCGACCAGGCCCAGCAGCACCACGAACTCGCGCGCCGCAATCTTGCTCTTGCCCATGGCGGCGATCCTAAGCCGGAATGCGGTACTGCGCCGGCCCCACCCGAGCCTCGGCGCCCTGCCCCAGGCGCAGCCGCGCCCCGGCATCGGGCAGGCCGATCACGCGGCCCCGGGTCTTGCCGGGCTTGCAGAAATGCGGGATGAAACGCCCCCGGATGCGCGAGATGCGCGAGATGCGCGAGATGCGCGAGATATAGACCGGCGCGTGGCCGTCATCCAGCGGTCCAGCGGGGCGATGATGTCGGGGTCGGCATGCGAGGCCAGGATGGCCGACAGCCGATGCGGCGGCCCTCGCGGCCGGCTTGAGCAGGGTCAAGCCGCACCGCCTGTACAGTGGCGACCATCAAGGAAAGACATCGAAACAGCATGAGCGAACGCAATCCCCGAGGGCCGCGCATCGGGCCCCGCCTGGCGGGCCTGGTCCTGCTGGCCCCGCTGGCCATGGCCGCGCCCGCCGGCGCGCAGCCGCCCCCCGCCGCCGCCGAGGCGGCCTCGGCCATGGTCCGGCCGGCCGAGGCCCGGCAGGAGATGCAGGTGCTGATGCGCTCGCGGCGCCCGGGCGGCGCCTGGAGCGAGCAGTCGGCCACGCTGCTGCTGCACCGCACGCCGACGCCCAGCGAGACCATCCTGCGGCTGCGCCCCGACGCGCTGGACGCCGGCTGGTTCGTCGAGCTCAGCGCCTACCAGTTCGAGGACGGCGAGCTGCGCTACGAGGGCCGGCTGCTGGCCGGCACCGGCGACGACTTCCTCGCGCCGCCGCAGCCCCTGCGGCCGGACGGCCGGCCGGTGCACTTCGAGGGCCGGGCGCCGCGCGGCGCGGGCGAGTTGCGGGTAGAACTGAGCCTGCGCCCGCGCTGAGCACGGGCCGGCAGGCCGCGCCGCGGCTCAGACCGCCGCGGTGACGACGATCTCGATCTTCCACTCCGGGCGGGCCAGATTGGCCTCCACCGTGGCGCGCGGGGGCGCGTTGCCGGCGGCCACCCAGGCGTCCCAGGCGGCGTTCATGCCGGGGAACTCGGCCAGATCCTTGATGAAGACCTGGGCCATCAGGATCTTCGTCTTGTCGGTGCCGGCGCGGGCCAGCAGCTTGTCGATCGCGGCCAGCACCTGGGCGGTCTGGCCGGTGATGTCCTGGGTCGCGTCCTCGGGCACCTGGCCGGCCAGATAGGCCACGCCGTTGTAAACGGCCATTTCGGAGATGCGGGTGCCGACGTCGAAGCGTTGCAGGTTGCTCATTGCTTTTGTTCCTTGCTTGATTTGGGATGGCGATGCGAATGGCCAGGGGCCTTGGGGCCCCGGCCATGCGGGTGTTTCTTGCTGCTGCCCGCCGGGGCTGCGGCGGGGGTGGCGGTGGCAGCCTTCTGGCCGAGCTTGCTCTCGGTGCCGTTCAGCAGCTTCCTGATATTGGCCTCGTGGCGCCAGATCAGCAGCAGGCCCATCAGCGCCGCGGTCAGCACGATCGGACCCATGCCCCAGATCAGCATCTGGTAGAAGGGCGCGAACAGCGAGGCCACGATGGCGGCCAGCGAGGAGTAGCGGCTGAAGTAGGCAATGATCAGCCAGGTGGCCAGGGTCGCTAGCCCGAGCAGCGGGTTCAGCGCCAGCAGCACGCCGGCCGCCGTGGCCACGCCCTTGCCGCCCTGGAAGCGGAAGAACACCGGCCACAGATGACCCAGGAAGGCCGCCAGGCCGACCAGCGCCGCCGTGCCCTCGCCCAGGCCGAGCGGCGTGCCGAACAGCAGGACCAGCAGCACCGGCACATAGCCCTTCAGCGCGTCGAACGCCAGGGTCAGGATGGCGGCGGTCCTGTTGCCGGAGCGCAGCACATTGGTGGCGCCGGGATTGCCCGAGCCGTAGCTGCGCGGGTCCGACAGGCCCATCGCGCGGCTGATGATCACCGCGAAGGACAGGGAGCCGATCAGGTAGCCGGCCAGCGCGGCCAGCAGGGGGAAGAGGGTTGCTTGCATGGGACGCTATTTTGCCTCGGGGTCCAGCGCGCATTCGACGCTGCGCGCCTGCAGCAGCTCCGGCAGAACCCGGGGGTCGATGCCGACCAGATAGCCGCGCCGCCCGCCGTTGATGCAGATGCGCGGCAGCGCCAGCACCGTTTTCTCGACATACACCGGCATGGCCTTGCGGGTGCCGAAGGGCGAGGTGCCGCCGACCATGTAGCCGCTGTGGCGCTGGGCCACGTCCGGCTTGCAGGGCTCGACCTTCTTGCAGGGGATCTGGCGTGCCAGCTCCTTCAGGCTGACCTGGCGGTCGCCGTGCATCAGCACGATCAGCGGCAGGGCCCTCTCGTCCTGCATCACCAGGGTCTTGACCACCTCATGCTCGGGCACGCCCAGCTGCTTCGAGCTTTCGGCCGTGCCGCCATGCTCCACATAGTCGTAGACATGCTCGCTGAACGGCACCTTGTGCCGGCGCAGGAACTGGGTGGCCGGGGTTTCGCTGACATGGGCCGAAGACTTCTTGCTCATGGCGCGATTGTCGGCCCGCCTGACGCCGGCGACTTGCACCGGATTGCTGCCGGCGCGAGTCGGGCCGCGCGGGTACCGATACCGGCCGGAGCAAAGCCCCGTGGCCGGGCCGCGCCAGGACGCAGGGGCTTGAACTCGGGCCTTCGCTTGACTTCGCTTAACGTGCGCTCGCTTGCGCCGCCTTGCGGATCAGCGCGGCGACGGCCTCGGGCTGCGAGACGTAGACGGCGTGGCTGCCCGGCACCTCGACGACCGTTGCGCCCGCCCGCTGCGACATCGCACGCTGCGCCGGCGGCGGGATCATCTTGTCGTCCTTGGCCACCAGGTACCAGCTCGGCTTGTTCTTCCACGAGGCCTGCGACACCGCGCCCGTCAGGGCCCCAAGGCCCCAGGGCACTTGCGACGCCGCCATGAAGGCGGCCTTCTCGTCGCCGACGTCGGCGGCGAACGAGGCCGCGAACTTGCCCTGGTCCAGTAGCAGGAAGCCATCCTTGGGCGGCAGGATCGGCGGCACCGGGGCGCCGGGCACCGGGTTCTTGATGAGCGACTCGACCGACTCGCCCTGGTCGGGGGCGAAGGCGGCGATATAGACCAGGCCCTTGACCTTGGGGTCATTGCCCGCCTCGGTGGTGATGACGCCGCCGTAGGAATGGCCGACCAGCAGGACCGGGCCCTTCTGCTCGGCAACCAGGCGACGGACATAGGCCACGTCGTCGGCCAGGGACGTCGTCGGATGCTGGGCGATGCTGACCGAGTAGCCCTCCTTCTTCAGGATGCTGTACACGGGTTCCCAGCCGGAGCCGTCTACAAAGCCGCCGTGGATCAGGATGATGCTCAGTGCCAGAGTGTTCATGGTGTGCTCGCTTTCGGTGATGGTTGATTGAGGTGCATGGGTGAAGGGCTGGCCAATGCCATGGATCACCGCGCATGCAGCAGCCTCACCAGGCCGAGGTCCGAGACCTTCATCTCGGCTTGCGGGCCTCGCGGGACCATGCGTTTGCGGCTGCAGCCGAGTCGTCACCCGACGGACTCGACCGCGAAGAACCGGGGCGCTCAGTGCAGGTGGAGCACCGGCGGGAAAGAGTTCAGGTGAGGGGCATGCCGGCCTGCGCGATCACGCAGGCGCAGACCGTGCTGACAGCAATCTGGGCCGCAGTGGCGGCGAGGGCCAGGTCAGGCTTCTTGATGCGCAGCACCGCGAGGCCGGCCCTGCGCGCAGGGCGAGAAGCCGGGCGCGCCCCTACGCGACCTGTGCCCGCTTGCTCGATGTAGACGATCTTCATGGGCCACTCCTTGGAGGACTGCTTTAGATGTCAACTACTTGTGCGGCAAATCTAGGCGCAATTGTTTTAGGTGTCAAGTAATTTTATTGTCCGCCGGAAGGCGCTCTTTCGAGCGGCATTGCCCTGAGCGCCCCGAACGCCTGAACGCCCAATGGATCGGCCGCTGCGGGTTGACCGCGTGGCTGCCGAGCATCTCGGCGCTCGCGGCACGGCGTTCCCTGCGGCGTGACGGGGATCCGGCGGCGCTACTCCTCCGCGTGGAAGCGGGCCGCCGCTGTCCGAGTGCCTCGGGCGAGGGGCAATAGAGGTAATAGAGCGAGGTCCAGGAGGAGGATCGGGCGCCGCCTGCATCAGCAAACGGCGCGGCATTCGCCACGACGGCGACAGGCGCTCCTCCCGCCCACAAGCCGCCATCAACGCCGCCAGGCGGCGTGCTGCTTCCTGAGCATGGCGGCGCCCGCGGGCGTCAGCGCGCCAGCTGCGCCTGCAGCCAGCGCTGCAGATCGGCGCCACCCATCGCGCCGGCCTGGCGCGCGATCTCGCGGCCGCCCTGGAACAGGATCACGGTGGGAATGCTGCGGATGTTGTAGGCCGCGGCTGTCTGGCGGCTCGCCTCGGTGTCGAGCTTGGCGAAGCGGATCAGCGGCTGTTGCGCCGCCGCCTGCGCGAAATGCAGCGCCATCATCTTGCAGGGGCCGCACCAGTCGGCCCAGAAATCCACCAGCACCGGCAGCTCGGTCTTGGCAACGAAGGCGGCGAAACTGGCGTCGGTCAGCTCGACGGGCCGGGTCGCCATCAGCTCGGCGCCGCAGCGGCCGCAGACCGGCTGATCCTGCAGCTTGGCCTCGGGCACGCGGTTGGTGGCGGAACAGGCGGGGCAGACGAGGTGCATGGCGGGTCTCCTCGGCTCATTGTGCCGGGTCGCGGATCTCCCAGCGCACCCGGTCGATCTCGGCCAGCAGCTCGGGCGACAGGGTCGTGCCCCAGGCATCGAGGTTTTCGTCCAGCTGGGCCAGGCTGGTCACGCCGACGAGGGTGGACGCGGTCTGCCAGCGCCCGTAGCACCAGGCCAAGGCCATGGTCGCGGGCGTGAGGCCATGGGCGCGCGCCAGCGCGCTGTAGCGGCGCGCGGCGGCCAGGGTCTCGGGGCGGGCCCAGCGCTGCTTCGCCATGCCCTCGAAGAGCGCCAGGCGGCCGGGCTTGGCCGGGCCCTGGAAACCCTGCGCGTCGTACTTGCCGCTCAGGCTGCCGAAGCCCAGCGGCGAATAGGCCAGCAGGCTCACCTGGTGGCGGTACAGCGCCTCGTCCAGGCCGTTCTCCACCACGCGGTTGACCAGCGCATAGGCGTTCTGCACGCTGGCGATGCGCGGCAGGCCATGCGCCTCGGCCAGCCGCACGAACTCGCCGACGCCATAGGGCGTCTCGTTGGACAGGCCGATGGCGCGCACCTTGCCGGCCTGCACCAGGCGCTGCAGCGCCTCCAACTGTTCGTGGATCGAGGTCACCGGCCGGTCCTTGGCCGGATCGAAGTAGAGGCCGCCGAACATCGGCACATGGCGATTCGGCCAGTGGATCTGGTAGAGATCGATGGTGTCGATCTGCAGGCGCTTCAGGCTGTCCTCGCAGGCCGCGACGATGTCGGCCGCACGCAGGTCCCGGCTGCCGTTGCGGATCCAGTCATAGCCGCGCGAGGGCCCGCTGACCTTGGTGGCGATCACCAGCCGCTCGCGCAGGCCCGGCCTGCTGCTCAGCCAGCGGCCGATCAGGCGCTCGGTGTCGGCAAAGGTGGCGGCGCGCGCCGGCACCGGGTACATCTCGGCGCTGTCGATGAAGTTGACGCCGCGCGCGACCGCATGGTCCAGGATGGCCCGGCTGCCGGCCTCGTCGACCTGCTCGCCGAAGGTCATCGTGCCCAGGCAGATGCGGCTGACTCGCAGGTCCGAACGACCCAGGGTGGTGAATTCCATGATGCAACGACTCCCTCTGACAACGGCGGCGTGATGAACGAGGCCGGCAGTGTGCCGCAAGACGAGGGGCCCCGACAGCGGGTGGTTTGTTCGGCTCCTTGCGCAGGGATCACTGGCGCCCGAAAACACATTGCGCCGAACGAGCGGATCAGGCCGACCGGGTGCTCTGTTCCACTCATGTCCCCCGCCGCCGCATGGGCGGCGTCTCCTCCTTTACTTCGTTCCACAGAACACCCAGCCGACCTGATCTAGCGGCACCGGTCTTGTCGCCGGACGCCCGCCCTGCCCAGGCCTGTCGTCGCAGGCTCAGCCTGCATCGGCAAACAGCATGCAAAGAACTTTTGTTTTCTTATTTACATATAAATTTTATTGTTTTACAGTAATTTCATGGAAGCAAGCACATGGCCGCCCGTCGACACCCCGCGCCGCATCCGCCGCCTGGCCAACAGCGTGCGCCTGCTCAGCGTCGCCGGCGCGCTGACGGTGCTGGTCCTGCTGCAGCTGTTCTGGTCCCAGCCGGACTGGGTGGAGCGGCTGGCCAGGGACGACTGGGGACTCAAGGCCGTGCAGCTGGACCCGGGCTCGCGGCTGCTGGGCTGCGCGGCCTCGCTGCTGCCCGCCGGCGTCGCCCTGCTGGCGCTGTGGCAGCTCTGGTCGCTGTTCGGCTGCTATGCGCGCGGCGAGCTGCTGACACCGCGCCCGGCCGGCCATCTGCGCCGCCTCGGCCTGGCCCTGATCGGCCTGGCCGCCGCGCTGCCGCTGGGCCACACGCTGACGGTGCTGGCCCTGACCTGGGGCAACCCGCCGGGCCAGCGCGTGCTGTGGTTCGGGCTGTCCTCCCAGCATTACCTGAGCCTGCTGTTCGGGCTGGTGCTGCTGGCCCTGGCCACGGTGCTGGCCGAGGCCGCCCGAGTGGCGCGCGAGCACGCCGAGTTCGTGTAGACGGAGGCCGGCGCGCCATGCCCATCATCGTCACGCTGGACCTGATGCTGGCCAGGCGCAAGATGCGCTCGCGCGAGCTGGCCGAGCGCATCGGCATCACCGAGGCCAACCTGTCGCTGCTGAAGTCCGGCAAGGTGCGCGGCGTGCGCTTCGAGACCCTGGCGCGCATCTGCGCGGTGCTGGACTGCCAGCCGGGCGAACTGCTCGGCTACACGCCCGGGCCGGAACCGGATGAGCCGGGACCGGACGCATGACCGGCCGGCGTGCCTGGGTGCTGGCCCTGGTGTTGCTGCTCCACGGCCTGGCCGCGCTGCTGCTGAGCCCGAGCCGCCCGGAGCAGCCCCCGCCCGCCAAGCGCGGCAGCGCGATCCCGCTGCGCCTGATCGCGCAAGCCCGGCCGCCGGCGCAAGCGCCAACACTTCGGCGCGCCGCGGCAAGACCCGACCCCGCGAGGCCGCGCGGCCGGGCCGTCCCGGCACCGTCGCCCCAAGCTCCCTCCCCCGCCCTGCCGGTCCAGTCCGAGCCGGTGGCCACGGCCGCCGCGGCTGCCCCGGCCGGGGCAGCCGCCTCCGGTCCCTCGCTGCTGGACAGCGAGGCCACGCGCCGCGCGGTCCGCGAGGCCGTGGGCGCGGCCCCGCTGACCGCCGCCGCGCCGGCCGAGACCGCCCAGCAGCGCCTGGGCCGCGGGATCGCCCAGGGCGCCCATGGCGACTGCATGAAGGGCGAATACGCCGGCGGCGGCCTGGGCCTGCTGAGCGCCCCGTTCTGGCTGCTGGCCGAGGCCCGCGGCAAATGTCGACGTTGAAGAGAAAGAAGAAGGAACTATGAAGCACTATCTGCAGCTGATCGCCCTGCTCACCCTGCCGGCGCTGCCTGCGCTGGCGGACGAACCACCCGTCCGGCAGCTCGAGGCCGTGCAGGTCGAGATGGTCAAGGACCCAGCCGCCATGCCCTATGCGCGCATGAACGGCTTTCTGCAGGACATGAAAAAGCATGGCCAGGGCCTGTTCACGATAGACTTCCGGCTGGTGCGCAAGGACGGCCAGCCCACCGACAAGGTGAAGCTGGCGCTGGCGCATGACGAGGCCTACCTGCCGATCCAGCACGATGCCGAGGGCCGCTTCGAGCTGCCGCTGCTGCCGCCCGAGCAGGCCAAGAATGCCGAACTGGCCGCCACGCTGCCGCGCGGCCAGGCGCAGCTGCAGGGCCGCTTGCGCCTGACGCTGAAACCCGAGCAGCTGACGATGGCCCAGGTGCGCCGCGTGATGGAGGTGGCCCGCACCCTGCGCAGCGAGATGCTGCCCTGGTACCTGCGCTGGCTGTTCCCGCAGATCGGTGGCGTGCGCGTCTGCAGCGCGCAGCCGGCCTGGGAACTGGAATGGCGCGACGAGAAGGGCCAGTTGCTGGGCCTGCCGCTGAGCGCCGAGCCCAGGGATCGCGATCCGGAGACGCCGCGCGGCGGCACCAGCAAGCCCTGCACCACCCTGACCGGCAATGAGCCCTGGCCCGATGCCGCGCGCCTGCTGGCGCCGGCGGATGCCTCACTCAGTGTGCGTCTGGCCGGCGGTCCCGCTCAGTAGCGGCGGTGGCCGCCGCGGCCTTCGCGCGCTCCCGCTCCAGCTCGCGCAGCACGCGGCGCTGCAGCTTGCCGGTGGTCGTCATCGGCAGGGCCTCGATGAACTCGATCTCCTTCGGGTACTCGTAGGGCGCCAGCCGCCCCTTCACATGGGCCTGCAGCTCGGCCACCAGGACGGCCGTGCCGGCGAAGCCCGGCGCCAGCACGACGAAGGCCTTGACCAGGGCGCCGCGCTCGGGGTCGGGCTTCGGGACCACGGCGGCATTCGCCACCGCCGCATGCTTGACCAGGCAGTTCTCGATCTCGCTGGGACCGATGCGGTAGCCGGCGGCCTTGAACACATCGTCGCTGCGGCCCTGGTACCAGAGGTAGCCCTGCTCGTCCTGCACCGCCATGTCGCCGGTGCGGCACCAGCTGTCGGCCGGATCGCCGGTGAACTTGGCGCGGGTGGCGGCCTCGTTGTTCCAGTAGCCCAGGAAGAAGACCGGATCGGCGTCGCCATGCAGGTCGCGCCGGTGCACCGCCACGTCGCCGGCCACGCCCGGAGGACAGGTCTTGCCCTCATCGTCGATCACCGCGACGCGGTGGCCCGGGTAGGCGCGGCCCATGCTGCCGGGCCTGGCCGGCCAGAGCCGGCTGCAGTTGCCCACCACATAGTTGATCTCGGTCTGGCCGAACATCTCGTTGACCGTCACGCCCAGCTGCCGCTCGCAGTAGGCGAACACCGCATCGCCGACCGCCTCGCCGGCGCTCATGATGGCCTCCAGCTTCAGCCCCGCGTAGCGCTCGCGCGGCCTGGGCACCGCCTTCATCATCGCCTTCAGCGCCGTCGGGAACAGGAAGGTGTGCGTGACCCCATGGCCCGCCATCAGCTCGAAGGCCTTGTCGGGCGCGAAGCGGCCCTGGTAGGCCAGGATCGGGCGGCCGAAATACAGCGTCGGCAGCAGTGCATCCATCAGCCCGCCGGTCCAGGCCCAGTCGGCCGGGCTCCAGAAGACGGCCGTCGACGGATGGGCCGGGTCCAGCGGATCGAAACCGAACCAGTTCTGGCTGGCGATGAAGCCGCTCAGATTGCCGATCAGCGCGCGCTGCGGAATCAGCGCGCCCTTGGGCGGCCCGGTGGTGCCGCTGGTGTAGATCAGCACCGCGGCCGCATCGGCCTTCATGCTCTCGGCCGTGAAGCGCGCGTCCTCGGCCTGCAGCGCATTCATCCAGCCGATCTCGTCGCCGCTCGGCGCGCATTCGCCGACGACGATCAGGTGCTGCAGCGCCGGGCAGCTGCCGCGCACGCTGCGCAGCGCCTCCAGCGCCGCGCATTCGACCAGGGCCAGCACCGCGCCGCTGTCCTGCAGCCGGTATTCCAGGGCCTCGGGGCCGAACAGCATCGACAGCGGCATCGCCACCGCGCCGAGCTGGTTGATCGCGATATGGGCCACCGCGGTCTCGAAGCGCTGCGGCAGCACGATGGCGACCCGGTCGCCGCGTGCCACGCCCAGGCGCCTCAAGGCATTCGACAGGCGGTTGGCGGCGCGCTGCAGCTGGCCGTAGCTGTACTGCGCCCGACAGCCGCCATCGCTCTCGAACAGGATGGCGGTGGCCTCCGGCGTCTCGCGTGCCCAGCGCCCGCAGCAGGCCTCGGCCAGGCTGAAATGCTCGGGCACCCGCCAGCGGAAGCTGGTGTGCAGGGCCTGGTAGGCATCCTCGGTTCTTATCCTCATGCGCTTGGCACTTCCAACGAAGGAAACGCGGAGCGTACTGAGGGGCATCCGGCCGCGGGTCTATCGCTTACCCTAGCGCCATGAGCATTCGCATTTTTCACAATCCCCGCTGCTCCAAGTCGCGCGAGGCCCTGGCCCTGCTGGCGGCTCAAGGCCTGCCCCCGGCCGAGGTGCAGGTGCTGCATTACCTGGACACGCCGCCCGACCCGGCCCAGCTGCGCGCGCTGCTGGGCCTGCTGAAGCTGCCGGCGCGCGAGCTGCTGCGCAGCGGCGAGCCCGAGTATCGGGCGCTGGGTCTGGACAATCCCGCGCTGGGCGAGGAGGAATTGCTGGCCGCGATCGCGGCACATCCCCGGCTGCTGCAACGTCCGATCGTGGTGCGCGGCGAGCGCGCGCTGATCGCCCGCCCGCCGGAGCTGCTCTTGCAGCTGTTCGAGTGATCAGAGCCAGGCCCACAGACTCTGCAGCCAGCGCGGCAGGCGCAGGGCGGGAGCGGGCTGGTAGGTCTGACGGTAGACGGATCGCATGGCAGGCACCTCGAATACTGTTGTTGCATACAGCATATCAAAGCCGTCCGCGGCTTGCCAAGAGGGCCGTCCCCTTTTCGACACGATGGCAGAGCGATGGCGCCCTGCTCGCCTTGGAGGGCATAAATACTGTATTTATAATCAGTATTCATTTGCCTGATCGCTCATGCCCGCGCCAATGTCAGCCGCTCCCCTGACCCGCCTCCATCGTTCGCGCCTGCTGCAGGTCTGGCGCTCGGCGGGCTGGCCCTGCAAGGACGGCATCGAGATCGACCTGCTGGCCGCCGGCCTGCTGCGCCAGCAGGCCGAGGATGGCCGCGAAACCCTCAAGCTCACCGAGGCCGGCATCGCGCTGCTGGCCGAGTCGCGCCAGCGCGGCGTGCGCGCCGCCAGCGCGCATGACCGGCTGGCGCAGCGCTTCGCCTGGCAGCTGCTGGACATGGGACGCATCGTCTGGCGCGAGCTGTCGCTGCGCGCCCTGGTGGAGGACGGCACGCAGCCCGAGCTGCCGCCCGCGCCGCTGGGTCCGGCGCTGTGGACCGAGGAGACGCCGCAGCAGGCCGCGGCCCGCAATGTCTGGCGCATGGCCCGGCCCGACCTGTTCTCGGTGCGCAACACCTCGGTGGAAAGCTATCTGCAGCCGATGGTGCACGAGATCAAGTTCAGCCGCGCCGACCTGCTCTCCGACCTGCGCCATGCCGCCAAGCGCCAGGCTTACCAATGGCTGGCCAGCGAGGTCTATTACGTCTTTCCGGCCGGCGTGGCCAAGCCCAACGAGATCCCCGCGCAGTTCGGTGTCTGGGTGCTGAACGGCGATCTTGACGAGGGCCAGTTCGAGCTGCTGCGGCCGGCCCAGCATGCGCAATGCCGTCTGCCCTTCCCGGTCTGGCTGGCGCTGGCCAAGGCCACGCCGCTGCAGGACGAGCGCGACGCCACGCAGGCGGCCCTGGGCCCGCAGGTCGACGACGGCCCGTCGCAGGACCGCCCGCATTGAGCAGCGCCCGGCCCTACGCGGTGGCGGTGCGCGAGCTGTGCGAGTTCACCGCCAAGAGCGGCGACCTGGACCTGCGCTTCACGCCCGCGCCCAGCGCCCAGGAGGGCATCGCCGGCCATGCCGAGGTGGCCGCCGGCCGCCTGGCACGCGATGCGGGCTACCGATCCGAGCTGGCACTGGAGGGTGACTACCGCGGCCTGCTGCGCGTGCGCGGCCGCGCCGACGGCTACCAGCCAGCCGGGCCGCGCCTGGAAGAGATCAAGACCTACAAGGGGCGCCTCGACGCCCAGCCCGAGTCGCACCGCCGCCTGCACTGGGCCCAGGCCAAGATCTACGGCTGGCTGCTGTGCCAGCAGCTGGGCCTGGCCGAGCTGGAGCTGGCCCTGGTCTATTTCAACGTCGGCAACCAGCGCGAGACGGTGTTCGTCGAGACCTGCAGCGCCAGCGCGCTGCGGGCCCATTTCGAGCTGCATTGCGAGCGCTTCCTGGCCTGGGCCCAGGCGCAGCAGGCGCACCGCGCGGCGCGCGACGCGGCGCTGGCGGCGCTGGCCTTTCCCTTCGGCGAGTTCCGCAGCGGCCAGCGCGCGTTGGCCGAGGGCGTGTTCAAGACCGCGCGCGCCGGCCGCTGCCTGCTGGCCCAGGCGCCCACCGGCATCGGCAAGACTCTGGGCACGCTGTTTCCGCTGCTGAAGGCCGCGCCCGGCGGCACGCTCGACAAGATCTTCTTCCTGGCCGCCAAGACCTCGGGCCGGCGGCTGGCGCTGGACGGGCTGGACAAACTGCCCAAAGCGCTGCCGCTGCGCGTGCTGGAGCTGGTGGCGCGCGACAAGGCCTGCGAACATCCCGACAAGGCCTGCCACGGCGAATCCTGCCCGCTGGCCGCGGGCTTCTACGACCGGCTGCCGGCCGCGCGCGCCGCGGCTTGCGCGCAAGACCTGGCCCTCGACGGACTGCTCGATCAGGCCCAGGTGCGCGAGATCGCCCGCGCCCACGCGGTCTGCCCCTATTACCTGAGCCAGGAACTGGTGCGCTGGGCCGATGTGGTGGTCGGCGACTACAACTACTACTTCGACGTCGGCGCGCTGCTGCACGGCATGACCCAGGCCAATGGCTGGCAGGTCGGCCTCTTGGTGGACGAGGCGCACAACCTGGTGGAGCGCGGCCGCAAGATGTACACGGCCGAGCTGGAGAGCGAAAGCCTGGAGGCCGCACGCCACGGTCCCAGCGCGCTCGTGCATGCGCCGGTGAAGAAGACGCTGGACAAGCTGAGGCGCGCCTGGGCTCAGCTGGACAAGGCCGATCCCGAGAAACGCTACCGCGTCTTCGAGACCTTTCCCGAGGCGCTGCTGCAGGCCCTGCAGCAATGCGGCAGCGCGCTGACCGATCATTTCACCGAACATCCGGCCGAACCGGACCCGGCGCTGCAGGCCTTCTACTTCGAGGCCCTGCATATGGTGCGCCTGGCCGAAATGCTGGACACGCATTCGATCGTCGACGCCACCCGTCCCGAGCCGCGCGCCCGCACGAAGCCGGGCCTGTCCACCATCACGCTGCGCAATCTCGTGCCCGCGCCCTTCCTGAAGCCGCGGCTGGAGGCGGCCCATACCAGCACGCTGTTCTCCGCGACCCTGCAGCCGATGGACTATTACGCCAAGCTGCTGGGCCTGCCACCGGATCTGCTGCGTCTGGCAGTGGACTCGCCCTTCGAGGCCGCGCAGCTGCAGATGCGGATCGCCGGGCGCATCTCGACCCGCTATCCGGACCGCCAGGCCTCGCTCGCGCCCATCGTCGCGCTGATGGCCCGGCAGTACGCCGAGCGCCCAGGCAACTACCTGGCCTTCTTCAGCAGCTATGACTACCTGCAGCAGGCCTTCGCGCTGCTGCAGGCCGAGCATCCCGACCTGCCCTGCTGGCCGCAGTCGCGCCGCATGGGCGAGGCCGAGCAGCGCGAGTTCCTGGCCCGCTTCAGCGACACCGGCCAGGGCATCGGCTTCGCGGTGCTGGGCGGCGCCTTCGCCGAAGGCATCGACCTGCCGGGCCGGCGCCTGATCGGCGCCTTCGTGGCGACCCTGGGCCTGCCCCAGCTGAACCCGGTCAACGAACAGATCCGCGCCCGCATGCAGCAGCTGTTCGGGAATCGTCCGAGCAGCGGCTACGACTACGCCTATCTCTATCCGGGACTGCAGAAGGTGGTGCAGGCCGCGGGCCGCGTGATCCGCACGACCGAGGACCGCGGCATCGTGCACCTGATCGACGACCGCTACGCGCGCCGCGAGGTGCGCGCGCTGCTGCCGGACTGGTGGCAGCCAACGCTCTAGGGATATGGCGAACGCGCAAGGTCTGACCCCGAGGTCTACACTCGGCCGACCGTCCGCCCGGACATCGCTTCGGATCGGCTCGGATCGAGCTCGGACAAAGGCTTGAACATCGCAGAGGAGACTTCGATGAACCTGTTGCATTCGCGCGCGGCCGGCCTGCGCTTCACCCTCTTGTGCGCCGGCGCGCTGCAGGCCTTCCTGCCGCCCGCCCAGGCCGCCTCGGTCGCCCCGGTGGCGGCCGAGAACGGCATGGTGGTGACGGCCCAGCACCTGGCCACCAAGGTCGGCGTCGACGTGCTGAAGGACGGCGGCAACGCGGTCGATGCCGCGGTGGCGGTGGGCTACGCGCTGGCCGTGGTCTATCCGGCCGCCGGCAACCTCGGCGGCGGCGGCTTCATGACGATCCAGCTGGCCGACGGCCGCAAGACCTTCCTGGACTTCCGCGAGAAGGCGCCGCTGGCCGCGACCGCGAACATGTACCTCGACAAGGAAGGCAATGTCGTCAAGGGCCTGAGCACCCGCGGCCATCTGGCAGTGGGCGTGCCCGGCAGCGTCTCCGGCCTGGAGTTCGCGCGCGAGAAGTACGGCACGATGAAGCGCCCCACCCTGCTGGCGCCGGCCGTCGCGCTGGCCGACAAGGGCTTCGCGCTGGACCAGGGCGACATCGACATGTTCCGCACCGCCACCGAGGACTTCCGCAAGGACCCGGCCTCGGCCGCGATCTTCCTGAAGAAGGACGGCGCGCCCTTCGAGGTCGGCGACAAGCTGGTGCAGAAGGACCTGGCCCGCACCCTGAAGGCGATCAGCGAGCAGGGCCAGGCCGGCTTCTACAAGGGCAAGGTCGCCGCGGCGCTGGTCAAGTCCAGCCAGGGCGGCGGCGGCATCATCACCCAGGCCGACCTGGACCAGTACGCGACGCGTGAGCTGGCGCCGATCGAATGCGACTACCGCGGCTACCGCGTGGTCTCGGCCCCGCCGCCGAGTTCCGGCGGCGTGATCATCTGCGAGATGCTCAACATCCTGGAGGGCTACCCGCTGAAGGACTGGGGCTTCCGCTCCGCCCAGGCCGTGCACCACCAGATCGAGGCGATGCGCCATGCCTATGTGGACCGCAACAGCTATCTGGGCGACCCCGACTTCGTCAAGAACCCGATCGCGCGCCTGACCGACAAGGCCTATGCCGCGCAGGTCCGCGCGGTGATATCTCCCGACAAGGCCGGCGTCTCCAAGGACATCAAGCCCGGCGTCGCGCCGCACGAGGGCAGCAACACCACGCATTACTCGATCGCCGACCGCTGGGGCAATGCGGTCTCGGTGACCTACACCTTGAACGACTGGTTCGGCGCCAAGGTCACGGCCGCGGACACCGGCGTGCTCTTGAACAACGAGATGGACGACTTCACCGTCAAGATCGGCGTGCCCAATATCTACGGCCTGGTCCAGGGCGAGGCGAATGCGATCGCCCCGGGCAAGCGCCCGCTATCCTCGATGAGCCCCACCATCGTCAGCAAGGACGGCCAGCCGGTGATGGTGGTCGGCACGCCCGGCGGCAGCCGCATCATCACGGCCGTGCTGCACACGGTGCTGAACGTGATCGACTACGGCATGAATGTGCAGGAGGCGGTCGACGCGCCGCGCTTCCACCAGCAATGGCTGCCCGACCTGACCAATGTCGAGACCTTCGCGCTCTCGCCCGACACGCGCGCGCTGCTGGAGGCCAAGGGCCACAAGCTCGGCGCGCCGCAGCCGGCCAACCATATGGCGGCGATCCTGGTCGGCGCGCCTTCGCTCGCCGGCAAGCCGGTCGGCAAGAACCGCTTCTACGGCGCCAACGACCCGCGCCGCAACAGCGGTTTGGCACTGGGCTACTGAGCCGGCGCGAGATCCCGCTGCCCGGCCGGGCCGAGGCGGCGGGCAGCGGCCCCGGCCTGCTGCGCGTTAGACCGGAATCTCCGTGGTCGACAGCACCTGCTTGAGCACCATGAAGCTGCGGATCTGCCGCACGCCGGGCAGGTAGAGCAGCTGCTCGGCGTGCAGGCGGTTGAAGCTCTCGTTGTCCCGGGTGCGCAGGCTCATCATGTAGTCGAACTCACCGGTCACGACATGGCATTCCATGCAGCCGGAGATCTTCACCGCCGCCTTCTCGAAGTCGGCGAAGGATTGCGGCGTCGAGCGGTCCAGCACCACGCCGATGATCACCAGCATGCCCGCGTCCAGCAGCGGTGCGTCGAGCAGGGCCACCGTGGCCCGGATCAGCCCGGCGCGCCTGAGCCGCTCGACCCGGCGCAGGCAGGCCGGCGGGCTCAGATGCACCTTTTCGGCCAGCGCCACATTCGAGATCGAGGCGTCGCGCTGCAGCGCCCGCAGCAGGGTCTTGTCGGTACGGTCCAGCTCGACGGACGGCGGCGCGGCCAGCCTCTCCTGGCCACGAACTTTTATTGTGCTCAATCAAGACTCCAAGCAATCAGAAGCGACAAGAACAGGGAATTAGCGTCATCGGAATTGCCAATAGCAAAATATTTGCAACCCCGTTAACCGGCATTCTTCCTAGTATTCATGGCGAAGCCAAGCCCTTTATCCCCGCAGGAGTCATCGCATGAATCTGAGTCGCTACCCCCGCTATCCGCTCACCTTCGGTCCCTCGCCCATCCAGCCGCTGAAGCGCCTGAGTGCCGCACTGGGCGGCGAGGTCGAGCTCTATGCCAAGCGCGAGGACTGCAACAGCGGCCTGGCCTTCGGCGGCAACAAGACCCGCAAGCTGGAATACCTGATCCCCGAGGCCATCGCCGGCGGCTACGACACCCTGGTGTCGATCGGCGGCATCCAGTCCAACCAGACCCGCCAGGTCGCTGCCGTCGCCGCCCATCTGGGCATGAAATGCGTGCTGGTGCAGGAGAACTGGGTCAACTACTCGGACGCCGTCTACGACCGGGTCGGCAATATCGAGATGTCGCGCATCATGGGCGCCGATGTGCGCCTGGACTCGGCCGGCTTCGACATCGGCATCCGCCCCAGCTGGCAGCAGGCGATGGACGACGTCAAGGCGCGCGGCGGCAAGCCCTTCCCGATTCCCGCCGGCTGCTCCGAGCACCCCTACGGCGGCCTGGGCTTCGTCGGCTTCGCCGAGGAGGTGCGCCAGCAGGAAGCCGAACTGGGCTTCAAGTTCGACTACATCGTCGTCTGCTCGGTGACCGGCAGCACCCAGGCCGGCATGGTGGTGGGCTTCGCGGCCGACGGCCGCGCCGACAAGGTGATCGGCATCGACGCCTCGGCCAAGCCTGCGCAGACCCACGCGCAGATCCTGCGCATCGCCCAGCACACGGCCGAACTGGTCGAGCTGGGCCGGCCGATCACCGCCGCCGACGTGGTGCTGGACACCCGCTACGGCGGCCCCGAGTACGGCCTGCCCAACGAAGGGACCCTGGAGGCGATCCGCCTGTGCGCGCGCCAGGAAGGCATGCTGACCGACCCGGTCTACGAGGGCAAGTCGATGCACGGCATGATCAACATGGTGCGCAAGGGCGAATTCCCGGCCGGCTCGCGCGTGCTCTACGCGCACCTGGGCGGCGTGCCGGCGCTGAACGCCTACAGCTTCCTGTTCCGCAACGGCTGAAGCCCCGGAGAGCCCCATGCCCGCCATCGACCGCCCGGACGACATGCAGGACGCCGAAGAACTGCAGGAATGGTGTGCCGCGCTGGACGGTCTGCTGGCGGCCTGGGGCCCGCAGCAGGGCCCCGAGCGCGCCGCCCTCCTGCTCGACGCCCTGCTGGCCCACGCGCGCCGCCAGCAGCTGCCCTGGCGGCCGGCGGCGGTCACGCCCTATCTGAACAGCGTGCCGCTGGCCGAGCAGCCGCCCTACCCCGGCGACCTGGCGCTGGAGCAGCGCCTCTCGGCCCTGCTGCGCTGGAACGCGCTGGCCATGGTGGTGCGCGCCAATGCCGCGCATGGCGAGCTGGGCGGCCATATCGCCAGCTACGCCTCGGCGGCCGATCTGTTCGAGGTCGGATTCCAGCATTTCTTCCGGGGGCCCGCAGCGCCGCAGGGCGCCGACCTGGTCTACTTCCAGCCGCATTCGGCGCCGGGCGTCTATGCCCGTGCCTTTCTCGAAGGCCGGCTCGGCGAGGACTCGCTGCGCCACTACCGCCAGGAACTCAGCGCCCAGAAGCAAGGCCTGCAGGGGCTCAGCTCCTATCCCCATCCCTACCTGATGCCGGAGTTCTGGCAGTTCCCGACCGGCTCGATGGGTATCGGCCCGATCAATGCGATCTACCAGGCGCGCTTCATGCGCTATCTGGCCGACCGCGGCCTGCTGGCCACCGAGCAGCGCAAGGTCTGGGGCTTCTTCGGCGACGGCGAGATGGACGAGCCCGAGTCGATCGCCGCGCTGACCCTGGCCGCGCGCGAGGGCCTGGACAACTGCATCTTCGTGATCAACTGCAATCTGCAGCGCCTGGACGGCCCGGTGCGCGGCAACGGCCGCATCGTCGACGAGCTGGAGGCGCTGTTCAGCGGCGCCGGCTGGAACGTTGTCAAATGCCTGTGGGGCTCGGAATGGGACGCGCTGCTGGCGCGCGACGAGACCCATGCGATCGCGCGCGCCTTCGCGCGCACGGTGGACGGCGAGTTCCAGACCCTCAGCGCCAATGACGGCGCCTTCAACCGCCGCGCCTTCTTCGGCCAGACGCCCGAGCTGCAGGCCCTGGTCGCCCACCTGGCCGACGCGGACATCGAGCGCCTGCGCCGCGGCGGCCACGACCCGGTCAAGATCCATGCCGCCTTCGCGCGCGCCCGCGCCCATCGCGGCCAGCCCACCGTGGTGCTGGCCAAGACCATGAAGGGCTATGGCATGGGCACGGCCGGCCAGGGCCGCATGACCTCGCACCAGCAGAAGAAGCTGGGCAGCGACGATCTGCTGGCCTTCCGCGAGCGCTTCCAGCTGCCGCTCAGCGATGCCCAGGTGGCCGAGGCCGCCTTCTACAAGCCGGCCGAGGACAGCGCCGAGATGCGCTATCTGCAGGCCCGCCGCGCCGCCTTGGGCGGCCATCTGCCGGCCCGCATGACCTTGGCGCCGCCGCTGCGGGTGCCGGGCCTGGCCGAAACGGCCGGCTTCGCGCTGCAGGCCGACGGCAAGAGCATGAGCACGACAATGGCCTTTGTGCGCCAGCTCGCCGCCCTGATCAAGGACGAACCGCTGGGCCCGCGCATCGTGCCCATCGTCGCCGACGAGGCGCGCACCTTCGGCATGGCCAGCCTGTTCCGTCAGGTCGGCATCTACGCGCCCTTCGGCCAGCTCTACCGGCCCGAGGACGCCGGCTCGATGCTGGCCTACCGCGAGGACAGGAGCGGCCAGATCCTGGAGGAAGGCATCAGCGAGGCCGGCGCGCTGTCGTCCTGGACCGCGGCCGCCACCAGCTACTCGACCCACGGCCTGGCGATGCTGCCCTTCTACATCTTCTACAGCATGTTCGGCTTCCAGCGCGTCGGCGACCTGATCTGGGCCGCGGCCGACCAGCGCGCCCGCGGCTTCCTGATCGGCGCCACCGCCGGCCGCACGACCCTGGGCGGCGAGGGCCTGCAGCATCAGGACGGCAGCAGCCCGCTGCTGGCCTCCACCGTGCCCAACTGCCGCGTCTACGACCCGGCCTTCGCCGGCGAGCTGGCCGTCATCCTCGACCACGGCATGCGCCGCATGGGCGAGCAGCAGATCGACGAGTTCTACTACCTGACCGTCACCAACGAGAACGTCGTCAACCCCAGCCTGGCCGCGGCGGACCACGAGGGCGTGCTGCGCGGCATCTACCGCCTGCGCAGCGGTCCGGCCGCGCTGCCGCGGCGCGTGCAGCTGTTCGGCAGCGGCGCCGTCATGGGCGAGGTGCTGAAGGCGGCGGCCCTGCTGGAAGAGCAGCATGGCATCGCCGCCGATGTCTGGAGCGTGACCAGCTATATCGAGCTGGCGCGCGATGGCGCCGCGCAGGAGCGCCTGTGGCGCCAGGGTTTGCGGCCGGCGGTCGACAGCGCGCTGGAGCTGCAGCTGCGCGCCAGCGGCGGTCCCATCATCGCCGCCAGCGACTATGTGCGCGCGCTGCCCGAGCTGGTGCGCGCCTACCTGCCGCCGGGGCGGCGCTACCTGACCTTGGGCACCGACGGCTTCGGCCGCAGCGACTCGCGCGCCGAACTGCGCGAGCATTTCGAGGTCGATGCGGCGGCCATCGTGCAGGCCAGCCTGCGTGCGGTCGGCGAGGCCAGCAGCGTCGAGACCGCCTGCGAGCAGAGCCGGCTGGCGGCGCTGGTGTCGATGGCCCCGACCTAGCCCTTGCTCGCGAAGCTGGTCAGCGCCTCGCCGGTCATCCGGCAGATGCGCCACTCGGGCAGCACGCTGGCGCCCATCTTCTCGTAGAAGCGGATCGCGTCCTCGTTCCAGTCCAGCACGGTCCATTCGAAGCGGCCGTAGTCGCGCTCCACCGCGATCTGCGCCAGGCGATTCAGCAGCGCCTTGCCCAGGCCGCTGCGGCGGTGCGCGGGCCGCACATAGAGGTCTTCCAGATAGAGGCCGGGCTTGGCCAGGAAGGTGCTGAAGTTGGTGAAGAAGAGCGCGAAGCCGACCGGCTCGCCGCCGATCTCGCCGACCAGGGCCTCGACCACCGGCCGGGCGCCGAACAGGTGCGGATGCAGCTTCTCGGGCGTGATCTGCAGCAGATGGGTCAGGCTCTCGAACTCGGCCAGTTCCTGGATCAGGCCGACGATGGCCGGCACGTCGCGCGGCTCGGCGGGGCGGATGGTGTAGGCGGTGCTCATGGCCCCATTCTGCACGCGCGGCGCGCTGTCGCGGCCCCGACAGCGGCGCCGGCGCGCATCGCCTAGAGTCGCCGCATGGACACCCTGCCCGCTTATCTTCCGCGCCGCCCCCACTCGAGCCGCTTTCTCGAGGTGCGCGGCCTGCGCTACCACCTGCTGAGCTGGGGCGACGCCGCGCTGGCCTCGCCCGAACGCCCCAGCCTCGTGATGCTGCACGGCTGGATGGACATGGGCGCCTCCTTCCAGTTCGTCGTCGACGCGCTGCGCGAGCCGCGCCATGTGATGGCGATCGACTGGCGCGGCTTCGGCCTGAGCGACAGCAGCGGCACCGACAGCTACTGGTTCCCCGACTACCTGGGCGACCTGGACGCGGTGCTCGATGCCGTCGCGCCGGATCGGCACATCGACCTGCTGGGCCACAGCATGGGCGGCAATGTGGCGATGAGCTATGCCGGCGTGCGCCCCGCCCGCATCCGCCGCCTGGTGAACCTGGAGGGCTTCGGCCTGCCCGACACTCTCCCCGAACTGGCGCCGGCGCGCCTGGCCGAATGGCTGGACGAGCTGAAGACGCCGCAGTCGCTGAAGCATTACGACAGCCTGGCCGGCGTGGCCGAGCGGCTGCGCAAGACCAACCCGCGGCTGAGCCCCGACAAGGCCGCCTGGCTGGCGCCGCACTGGTCGCGCACGCAGGACGGCCCCGAGGGCAAGACCTGGCACATCCTGGGTGACCCGGCGCACAAGCGCGTCAACCCGGTGCTCTACCGCAAGGCCGAGGCCCTGGCCTGCTGGCGCCGCATCGCCGCGCCCACGCTGTGGGTGGAAGGCAGCGAGACCGACATGAGCCAGTGGTGGGGCAAGCGCTACCCGCGCGCGGACTTCGAGGCCCGGCTGGCCGAGGTGCCGCTGCTGGAGCGCGTGCGGCTGGAAGGCGCCGGCCATATGCTGCACCACGACCGGCCCGAGGCCCTGGCGGCCGCGCTGGAGCGCTTCCTGGCCTGATCGAGGCCTGATCCTCGCTTATCCTGCCCCTCACAACACAAAAACCCGGGGAGGGTTTGATGAGGAACATCATGCGCCCGTGGTGGCGCTGCCACGCCGCATGCTGGGCCATCGCCTGGGGCCTGCTGGGCGCCGCCCAAGCCCAGAACCCGCCGTCGGCGCCCGAGCCGGCACCCGAACCGGTGGCATTGGAGCGCTTCTTCCAACGCCCGGCGATGCTCGATGCCAAGCTCTCGCCCTCCGGGCACCGCATCGCGCTCACCACCTCGCGCGGCGGCAAACGCATCGGCCTGGTGGTGCTGGACCTGCGGCCCACCCCGCAGGTGCGCCGGGTGGCCTCCTTTGCCGACGCCGACGTAGTGCGTTTCGACTGGGTGAGCGAGGACCGATCCCTTTCTCTACCTGAGCGGCTCCTGGTGGGTGGACGACGACATCAGTACCGAGGGGCGCCGCCACATGCTGCCCGAGCTGGTCGGCGACGCGGAGCGGGACGCGGCGATGCTGAGCGCCGTCTCGCCGCTGGCGCAGGCGGCGCGCATCCGGGCGCCGCTGCTGCTGGGCTTCGGCGAGAGCGACCGGCGCGTGCCGCTGTCCCATGGCGAGCGCCTGCGCGACGCGCTCAGGGACGCCGGCCGCCCGCCCGAATGGGTCAGCTATGCCAACGAGGGCCACAGCTGGCGGTTGGTGGCGACCCATGTCGATTTCGCCCGGCGCATGGAGCGATTCCTGGCGCAGCATCTGCAGGCCGCGGCCGCCATGACCTCCGGGACGGGGCCGCCGGGCCGGGATGCGGCACGATGAGGGCCATGCCGATCATGCCTATGCCCCTCCCCGCCCTGGCGCTCGCCGCCGCCTGCCTGGCCGCACCGGCCCTGGCCCCCGCGCAGGCGCCGGCCTCGGTGGCGCTGCCGGCGGAGCTGGAGCGCGTGCTGCGCGACTACGAGACGGCCTGGACGGCGGGCCGGCCGGCCGAGCTGGCGCGGCTGTTCACCCCCGATGGCTTCGCCCTGCCCAACGGCCAGCCGCCGCGCCGCGGCGCGGCGGAGATCCGCGCCGGCTACGCCGACGGCGGCACGCTGCCACTGGCGCTGCGCGCGCTCGACTACAGCATCTCGGGCGATCTGGCCTATGTGGTGGGCGCCTTCGGCCCCGCCGCGGGCCAACCCGACGCCGGCAAGTTCGTGCTGCTGCTCAAGCGCAGCGCGGATGGCCGCTGGCTGATCGCGGCCGATATCGACAATATGAACCGGCCACCGGCGCGCGCGCCGGCCGTGCTCGCCAGGCCCTGAGGCGCGCGGCGCATAGAATCCCGCCCCTCGCGCCGCCTCCGGCGCGGCCGAACCTGCGGATTCCTGTGCCCCCATGAACATCACCGTCCTCGATGAACTGCGCGCTTATATCGACCCGCTGACCCCCGACGAATATGCCGCGCTGGAGCGCAGCATCCTGGCCGAGGGCTGCCGCGACGCGCTGGTGCTGTGGGGCGACATCCTGGTCGACGGCCACAACCGCCACAGCATCTGCAGCAAGCATGGCCTGCCCTTCCAGACCGTGCAGAACGGCCGCTTCATGTCGATGGAGGACGTGCACCTGTGGATGATCGACCAGCACCTGGGCCGGCGCAGCGTGTCGGATTTCCAGCGCGGCGTGCTGGCACTGCGCAAGAAGGAGATCCTGAGCAGCCGGCCCAAGCCCCTGCCGACGCCCCAGGCCCCGGCGGCCGAAGGCGAGGCCGCCCCGCCGCCGCCCGAGCCGCGCCTGGCCAGCCGCGAGGCCATCGCCAAGGTGGCGCGCATCAGCAGCGCCACCGTGGCCCAGATCGAGAAGATCCAGAAGGCCGCCGCGCCCGAACTGGTGGAGGCGGTCAAGACCGGCACGGTCTCGATCAGCGCCGCGGCCACGATCGCCGCCCTGCCGGCCCAGGAGCAGCAAGCCGCGGTGGCCGGCGGCAAGAAGGAGCTGCGCGAGGCGGCCAAGCGGGTGCGCGAGTCCAAGGGCGGCGCCAGGAAGGCCGGCGCCGACGACACCCCGGCCAATACACTGGCCGATACGCTGGCCGATACGCTGGCCGATACACCCGGCCCCGGCGCGGCGGTCGATCTGTCCGACCCGGCGCTGCTGCTGCAGCGCCAGGTCGAGGTGCTGCAGGAGGAGAACGCGCGGCTGAAGGCGCGCGTGGCCGAGCTGGAAGCGCGGCTGGCCGGCGCCTGAGCCCGGCTCGGCCGTTCGACCCTCAGCCCAGCCAGCGCCGCTGCGTCCCGATGCGCTGCAGCGCGGCCGCACTGGCCTCGCCGCGCGCCACCAGCGTCGGCCACAGGCGCTGCAGCAGCTCGGCGGTGGCCAGCGCGTCGGCGCCGGCCTGGTGGCGCTGCAGGCAGGCGATGCCATGCCGGCTCAGCGCCTCGTCCAGGCTCGGCGGCCGCCCGGCGGCGTCCAGGGCCTGCACCACCGGCGCCAGGTCCACCCAGGGGTTCGCCAGCGCGCGGCCGAGATGGGCGCGCAGCGCGCGCTGGATCACGGCCGCGTCGAAGCCGACATGAAAGCCCAGCAGCGGCGTGGCCGCGTCGCTGCCCAGCCAGTCGACGAAGGCCCGCAAGCCCTCGGCCCTCGGCACGCCCCGGCGGCGCGCGTCCAGGCCGATGCCGTGCAGCAGCACGTTGCGCTTGTAGTCGCCGGCCCGGGGCGCGGCGCTGTGCAGCAGCAGCTCGAAGCTGTCGCCCAGCGCGATGCGCGGCGACCGCGCCGGCTGCGCGGGATCGAGGTGCAGCGCCAGCGCGGCGATCGCCAGCAGTTCGTCGCGGGCCGGGTCCAGGCCCGTGGTCTCGACATCCAGCACCACCCAGCGCCGCGCCGGGTCGGCGGTGCCGCCGCGCAGGCGCTGCCACCAGGCGCTCAGCGCAGCCAATCCAGCTCCAGGCGCTGCTGCAGCCGCCGCGCCACGCGCAGGCTCTCCTTCAGCACGCGGCGATCGATATCGTTGAGCTGCTCCGGCGCGACACGGTTGGGCGCCTCCTGCGGGCTCTCCATCTGGCGGCGCAGGCGCTGCAGCTGCAGGAACTCGAAGGCGCCGACCCAGCCCTCGCGCTCCTGCGCCGAGGCCTGCAGCAGCGCGCCGAAGGCCTCGAAGCGCGCGCAGGTGCCGGTGGCCGCCACGCCATGCGCCAGCGCGTAGAGCCGCGCCACGTCGACGAAGATCGCCGAGCCGTTGAGCTTGAGATCCAGCCGCCCGTCCTCCCCGGCCTCCACCGCGCCCAGCCAGTTCAACGGCGCGCGCTGGCGCAGCGCGTTCTCGGCCAGCTGGCGCAGGAAGCGCGGCTGGCGCGCCGCCGGGCCGGTCAGCAGCCGCTGCAGCGGCAGGGCCAGGGCCGCGTTGCCCCAGAGCGGCCGCAGGTCGAAGAAGATGCTGGCCTTCAGCAGGTCCTCGGGCGAGCCATGCTCGATCCAGGCGCTGAAGGCCTCCAGCCATTCCTGCTGGCTGAGGCAGCAGCCGGGCCGGCCGGCCATGATGCCGCCCCGGCACAGCGGATAGCCGCAGTCGTCCAGCGCCGCGTTGACCGCCGCGCCCAGGGCCAGCCAGCGCGGCCGCTCGGCCGGCGGGCCGTCGAAGACGATGCCGTTGTCCTGGTCGGTGGCGAGGGTCTGTTCGCCGCGCCCCTCGGAGCCGAAGGCCAGCCAGGCGAAGCGCCGCGGATCCAGCTTCTGCGCCTCGGCCAGCAGCTGCACCAGGCGCTGCGTCAGCAGGTCGTTGAGATGCGAGATCAGCTCGGTGAGCTGGCGCGCGGCCACGCCCTGGGCCAGCAGGTTGCGCGCGAAGCGGCGGATGTCCTCGCCGACGATGCGCAGGGTGTCCACGTCCCGGGTCGCGCGGATCGCGGTGCTGAGCTGCTTCAGCGAGAGGCGCTGCAGCGCGAACAGGTCGCGCTCCGACACCAGCCCCACCAGGCGCCCCGCCTCCAGTACCGGCACATGGCGCAGGGCGTGGCGCGACATCAGCAGGGCCGCGTCCTGCGCCGTGTCGGCCACGCCCAGGGCATGCACCGGCCGGCTCATCACCTGCCCGATCGGCGTGGCGAGCGGCAGCTGCGGCAGGGTGATGCGCGCCAGCACGTCGTGGCGGGTCAGGATGCCCAGCGGCGCGCCGTCGGCGTCGGCCACCAGCATCGAGCCGATGTGCCGCTCGTGCATCAGGGTCAGGGCCTGGCGCAGCGGCGTCGCCGGGCTCACGCAGACCGGCGCGGATTTCTTGCGCACCAGCTCGCCCAGCGGGGTCTCGAGCGACTGCTCGGCCAGGGTCTGCGCGGCGTAGGCCACCTGCAGGGCGCGCCTGGAGAGGGCCAGGAACTGGGCCACGCGGCGGTTCAGGAAATCGGCAAAGGGCGCGCTGAGCCGGGCCAGGGCCTGCACCTGGGCGGCCGGCAGCCGCAGGCAGAAGGTGTCGGCCCCGGCGCTGTAGCGGGCCGTCACCGCGCGCTGGCCCAGCAGGGCGCCGATGGGAAAGCACTCGCCGGCCTCGTAGTGCAGGCCGCCGGCGGATTCGGCGACGCCGCCGAGGCTGCGTTGGGCGCTGACCGCGCCCTGGCGGATGTAGAACAGCGCCTGCACCGGCCCCAGTTCGGGCGCCAGCAGCAGCTCGCCCGGCGCGTAGTAGACCTGCTCGGCCTGGGCCAGGAACTGCCGCACATGCTCCGCCCGCATCTGCGCGAACGGCGCATGGTGCTGCAGCTCGGCCTGCAGATGGCCCAGCAGCTGGACGGCGGGGGTGGCGGGCTTCATCGGCGACGGGTGGGCGACGGGGGTTGGCGTGAGGAAGTAAAAAAAAGGCCCCGCGGCATCGTGCCGCGGGGCCCGCTTCGGCACAAGACCGGGTCAGGCCTTGCCGAGGTTCAGGTCGGGGTAGCGCACGTGCTCGACCAGTTCCTGCGTGTCCTTGCGGGGCGCCGGCGTCAGCAGGCTGACGATGATGATCACGGCGAAGCCCAGCGGCACGCCGAACAGGCCGGCCGAGATCGGCAGGATGCCCCACCACAGCTCCACCGGCGAGGTGACGCCGAACACGCCGCGCAGCCAGGGCTGGGTCATCACCATGTAGTAAAAGGTGATGCCCAGGCCGGAAGCGATGCCCAGGGAGGCGCCCCATTTGTTGGCACGCTTCCAGAACACCCCCAGCACCAAGGCCGGGAAGAAGGCGGCGGCCGCGAACGAGAAGGCGGCGGAGACCAGGAACAGGATGTCGGCCGGTTTCTGCGCCGCCACATAGGCCGCACACAGGGCCACCACCATCAGCAGCACCTTGGAGATGGTGACGCGGCGGGCGGTCGAGGCGTTCGGGTCGATCATCTTGTAGTAGACATCGTGGCTCAGCGCGTTGGCGATGGTCAGCAGCAGGCCGTCGGCGGTGGACAGCGCCGCGGCCAGGCCGCCGGCCGCCACCATGCCCGAGATCACGTACGGCAGGCCGCCGATCTCGGGTGTGGCCAGCACGATGATGTCCCCGCCTATCTTCATCTCGCCGAGCTGGAAGATGCCGTCCTTGTTGACGTCGGCCACCGCCAGCAGGGCCGGGTCGACCCTGGCCCAGTTGTTGATCCAGGCCGGCAACTGATCAAACGGCGTGCCCACCAGCACGGTGAAGACCTCGTACTTGACCAGCACGGCCAGGGCCGGGGCGGTGAAGTAGAGCAGGAAGATGAAGAACAGGCTCCAGGTCACCGACTCGCGCGCCTCCTTTACCGAGGGCGTGGTGTAGTAGCGCATCAGGATGTGCGGCAGCGCGGCCGTGCCCACCATCAGGCAGAACACCAGGGCCAGGAAGTTGCGGCGCGATTCGTCGAAGGTCTTCCTGGCTTTCTCGTCGCCGTTCGGGTCGCCGGTGAACTGTTGGCCATGGGTCGGCATGCCGGCCAGGGGCTTGGCGCGGTCGGCATTGGCTTTTTGCGCGGCGGCCCAGGCCTTCTTGGCATCGGCCTCGCTGGCAGGCAGCGCGGCCAGCGCCTTCTGCGCGGCCTCGACATCGCCCGCCGGGGCGTTGGCGGCCTTCAGCTCGGCCAGCTTGGTCTCGGTCTTGGCCCTGTCGGCGGCCATGGCGGCCGGCACGTCCTTCAGCTTGGCCTCGAACTCGGCCGCGCGCGCCTTGAAGATCTCGATGACCTCCTGCTCCTTGGGATCGGCCTTGATCTTCTTCTCGGCCGCGCTGACCTTCTCCAGCTGATAGCCGTAGATGGCCTGCGGCACCGGCACGCTGGTCTGCTTCACCGACAGCCAGACCACCGGCACCAGGTAGGCAATGATCAGGATGATGTACTGGGCCACCTGGGTCCAGGTGACCGCGCGCATGCCGCCCAGGACGGAACAGACCAGGATGCCCGCCAGACCGACGAAGACCCCGATCTCGAAGGCCAGGCCCGACAGCCGCGCGGTGATCAGGCCCACGCCGTAGATCTGCGCCACCACATAGGTGAAGGAGCAGAGGATGGCGGCAATCACGCCCAGGATGCGCGGCAGATTGCCTTCATAGCGCGCGCCCAGGAAGTCGGGAATCGTGAACTGGCCGAACTTGCGCAGATAGGGCGCCAGGAACAGCGCCACCAGGCAGTAGCCGCCGGTCCAGCCCATGATGAAGGCCAGGCCGCCGTAGCCGGTCAGGTAGAGCGTGCCGGCCATGCCGATGAAGGAAGCGGCCGACATCCAGTCGGCGCCGGTGGCCATGCCGTTGTAGACCGCCGGCACGCGCCGACCGGCCACGTAGTACTCGCTGGCGTCCGAGGTGCGGCTCATGAAGCCGATGCCGGCATACAGCAGCACGGTGGCGATCAGGAAGATGAAGCCGATGTACTGCCGCGGCAGGCCCATCTGCTCCAGGAAGGCCAGCGCGATGATGAAGGCGATGAAGCCGCCCGTGTACCAGGTATAGACCTTGTTGAGCTGCTTCTTGAAGGCCGCGTTGGACGAGGCACTGAAGGTGCCGCCCGCGGTAGAGGGAGTTGCGCCTGCCATGTCATTCCTCCTCGGCCACGCCGTGTTCCTGGTCCAGCCGGTTCATGGTCCGCGCGTAGTACCAGATGATCAGGCAGTAGACGATCAGCGCGCCCTGGGATGCGACCCAGAAGCTGAACGGCCAGCCAAAAAAAGTGAAGTTCAGTTCGCGGGCGTAGTAGCCCACGACGAAGGTCACCACGAACCAGATCGCCAGCAGAACCGCTGTGATGCGCAGGTTCTTCCGCCAGTACTGGTGGTGTCTTTCGGTCAACTGCATGCTGTCGTCTCCTTCACGTCGAAAGGCCGGCAGGCTTCAAGGCATGCCGATCACCGCGGGCCCGCCCCTGCGCCAACAGCGCGCAGACCGCGTGGACGGGAACGTCAGACGAGCAGTCCGGTTTCGCGCTCCAGCTGGGCCGCGACCTTGGGCTCGAAACCCTTGAGATGGGCGATGATGCGCCGCGTCTCCTCGGGCTCCTGACGATCCATGTGCACCCGGGCCAGCTGGTACCAGCCATAGGGGCTCATGGGTTGCAGTTCGGTGTTGCGCTTGAGCGCGGCGACGGCTTCGTCGAAGCGCCGCAGGCGGATCAGGCTCAGCCCCAAGCCGTACCAGGCCCGGTCCAGCCGGGGATCCAGGGTGACGGCGCGGCGAAAGGCATCCTCGGCCTCGGCGGGGCGGCCCTGCTGGTCCAGCAGGAAGGCCAGGTTGAACCAGTCGCCCGCACTGCGCTCGGGCGCGGCCGCGACCAGGGCACGCAGATCCTCGATCGCCGCCGCGGGGCGGCCGGCCATGGCACGCAGATGGGCCCGGCTGGCCAGCGCATAGGTATCGACGGGCCAGCGCGCCAGCATCGCATCGAAGCGGCGCTCGGCCTGCTCGCGCCGGTTCAGCACCAGGCAGACCAGCGCGCGCAGCTTGGCCAGCAGATAGGGCGGTCCGCGCTTCACCGGCATTGCTGCACCCCGATCTGCAGGCAGAGATTGATCTTCACCACCGTGACCACGAGCCACAGGCTCAGCAGCAAGAGGAAGGCGGCCAGCGGCACATGGCGGTCCAGCACCACCCGGGGGCTGATCAGCCGGGTCAGCTTGACGAAGGGCCGGGTCAGCACCTGCAACAGCTTGTAGAAGAAATTGTGCTCGCGCCGGGCGCCGGCCAGCAGGCCGAGCAGCCATTGGCCCGCCATGGCCAGCAAGGCGATCTCGGCGATCAACTTTAAGGATGATGTCAGCAAAATCATGTTGGAATCCGCGCGCCAATCGCACTGTGCTGCCGTTGTGCTTACATATTTCTGACAATTGCGCCCCACCCTGGGGCCACCCCACTATCGCTAACCCTTGGATGCCCCGCCCTGGGGCGCGGGCGTCCATGTAAAAATAGCGCTGTTGGCGCCGCGTCCTGCGGCCGCCCTTCAAGCAGAACATCATGGACATCGAACGCATCAACGCGATCGGTACGACCCTCGCCGATCTGACAGCGCGTACCGACGCGCTAAGGGGGTATCTTTGACTACGATCGCAAAGCACTGCGACTGAACGAGGTCAATGCCGCGCTGGAGAACCCCAGCGTCTGGAACGACCCCAAGCGCGCCCAGGAGCTGGGCAAGGAAAAGCGCACGCTGGAAACCGTGGTCGAGACCATCAACCACTTGACCAGCAATCTGGCCGACAACACCGAGCTGTTCGACATGAGCAAGGCCGACGAGGATCTCGCCGGCCTGGAAGCCATCGAGGCCGATGCCGCCAAGCTGCAGGGAACCGTCGAGCAGCTCGAGTTCCGCCGCATGTTCAACAACCCGGCCGATCCGCTGAACTGCTTCGTCGACATCCAGGCCGGCGCCGGCGGCACCGAGGCCTGCGACTGGGCCGGCATGCTGCTGCGCCAGTACCTGAAGTACGCCGAGCGCAAGGGCTTCAAGGCGACCTTGGAAGACGAGACCCCGGGCGACGTGGCCGGCATCAAGAGCGCGACCATTAAGGTCGAGGGCGAGTACGCCTTCGGCCTGCTGCGCACCGAGACCGGCGTGCACCGCCTGGTGCGCAAGAGCCCGTTCGACAGCTCGGGCGGCCGTCACACCAGCTTCGCCTCGCTGTTCGTCTACCCCGAGGTCGACGACTCGATCGAGATCGAGATCAACCCGGCCGATGTGCGCACCGACACCTTCCGCGCCAGCGGCGCCGGCGGTCAGCACATCAACAAGACCGACTCCGCGGTGCGCCTCACCCACATCCCGACCGGCATCGTCGTGCAATGCCAGGATGGCCGCAGCCAGCACAGCAACCGCGACGTGGCCTGGAAGCGCCTGCGCTCGCGCCTGTATGACCACGAGATGCGCAAGCGCATGGAGGAGCAGCAGAAGCTGGAGGACACCAAGACCGACGTCGGCTGGGGCCACCAGATCCGTTCCTATGTGCTGGACCAGAGCCGCATCAAGGACCTGCGCACCAATTACGAGACCTCGGCCACGCAAAAGGTGCTGGACGGCGATCTCGATCCCTTCATCACCGCCAGCCTGAAGCAGGGCGTCTGATGATCGCCCCTCCCCCTACCGGCTTCGCCGGCCCCCCTCAAGGGGCGGCGCCGTCCGCCCGGCAAAGCCGGATCGGCGGCGCCCGCTGGGGAATACATTCTTCGCTGCGCCGCACCGCGCAGCGACTCCGTTGACATGAGACACCCCGGGGCCACGAGCCCTGGGCGACAACAACAAACCCGAGGATGCCCGCCATGATGCGTGAAGGCACTGCCCCCCTGATCCGCCGTGAGGACTACATGGCGCCCGCGTTCTGGATCCGCAAGGTCGACCTGACATTCGACCTCGACCCCGTCAAGACGCTCGTCACCAGCAAGATGCAGATCGAACGCAACGGCGCGGTGGCCCATGGCCCGCTGGTGCTGCATGGCGAGGAGCTGAACCTGCTGCGCGTGCTGATCAATGGCGAGAGCGTGTCCTTCCGCCAGGAAGGCAACCTGCTGGTGATCGAGGGCGCGCCGGACGCCGATTTCGCGCTGGAGATCCGCAACACCTGCGCGCCGGAGAAGAACACCACGCTGTCGGGCCTCTACACCTCGGGCGGCGGCTTCTTCACGCAGTGCGAGGCCGAGGGCTTCCGCCGCATCACCTATTTCCTGGACCGCCCCGATGTGATGGCGGTCTACTCGGTGCTGCTGCGCGCCGACAAGAGCAAGTACCCGGTGCTGCTGTCCAACGGCAACCTGCTGGAAACCGGCGAGCTGACCGGCGGCAAGCATTTCGCCAAGTGGCACGACCCCTTCCCCAAGCCCAGCTATCTGTTCGCCCTGGTGGCGGCCGACCTGGTGGCGCGCGAGCAGCGCGTGCGCACGCGCGCCGGCAAGGATCATCTGCTGCAGGTCTATGTGCGCCGCGGCGATCTGGAGAAGACCGAGCACGCGATGAACTCGCTGATCGCCTCCCTGGTCTGGGACGAGGCGCGCTTCGGCCTGCCGCTGGACCTGGAGCGCTTCATGGTGGTCGGCGTCTCCGACTTCAATATGGGCGCGATGGAGAACAAGGGCCTCAACATCTTCAACACGAGCGCCCTGCTCGCCTCGCCGGCCACCGCCACGGATGCGGACTTCGCCCGCATCGAGTCGATCGTCGCGCACGAGTACTTCCACAACTGGACCGGCAACCGCGTCACCTGCCGCGACTGGTTCCAGCTCTCGCTGAAGGAAGGCCTGACCGTGTTCCGCGATCAGGAATTCTCGATGGACATGGCCGGCACGCCGAGCGCCCGCGCGGTCTGCCGCATCCAGGACGTGCGCGGGCTGCGCGCCATGCAGTTCCCCGAGGATGGCGGCGCGATGGCCCATCCGGTGCGCCCGGACAGCTACGTCGAGATCAACAACTTCTACACCGCAACGGTCTACGAGAAGGGCTCCGAGCTGGTGCGCATGTACCAGACCCTGGTGGGCCGAGACGGCTTCGAGGCCGGCATGAAGCTCTACTTCGAACGCCATGACGGCCAGGCCGTGACCTGCGACGATTTCGCCCAGGCCATCGCCGACGCCAACCCCGGCTCGGCGCTGAGCACGCGGCTGGATGCCTTCAAGCGCTGGTACAGCCAGGCCGGCACGCCGCGCCTGCGCGCCCGCGGTGCCCACGACGCCGAGGCCAGGACCTACACGCTGAGCCTGCAGCAGAGCAACCCGCCCTCCCCGGGCCAGGAGAGCAAGCTGCCCCAGGTGATCCCGGTGGCACTGGGTCTGTTGTCGCGCGAGGGCCAGGCCTTGCCCTTGCAACTGCAAGGCGAGGACGGCGCGGTCGGCACTGAGCGCGTGATCGTGCTGGACCAGGCCGAACAGACCTTCGTCTTCGTCAATGTGGCCGGCGAGCCCGTGCCCTCGCTGCTGCGCGGCTTCTCGGCGCCGGTGCTGCTGGACGACGGTCTGTCGGATGCCGACCTGCTGGTGCTGCTGCAGCATGACTCCGACGCCTTCAACCGCTGGGAAGCCGGCCAGCGCCTGGCGCTGAACCGCATCCTGGCCGCGCTGCGCGGCGGCTCGCCGCTGGTGCTGGACGCCGCCTATCTGGACGCGATGCGCAGCGTGCTGCGCCATCCCGAGCTGGACGCCGCCTTCAAGGAACTGGCCCTGACCCTGCCCGGCGAGGCCTATATCGCCGAGCAGCTGGAGGTGGTCGATCCGCAGGCCGTCCATGTCGCCGTCGAGGCCGCCCAGACCCAGCTGGCTGCGGCGCTGCGCGAGGACTGGATCGCCGCCTTCGAGGGCCATCAGGTGCAGGGCGGCTACCAGCCGGACCCGGTGTCCTCGGGCAAGCGCGCCTTGGCCAACCTGGCCCTGGCCATGCTGGTGCTGGATGCGCGCAGCAGCGGCGACACCGTCTGGCCCGGCCGTGCCTACCAGCGCTTCAAGGACGCCACCAACATGACCGACCGCCAGGGCGCCCTGGCCGCGCTGGTCAACGCCCATGCCGAGCTGGCCGAGGCGGCGCTGGCGCGCTTTCACGCCCAGTTCAAGGGCGAGGCCCTGGTGATCGACAAGTGGTTCGCGCTGCAGGCCCGGGCGCCGGAACGCGAAGGCAAGAGCTTCGCCAGGATCAAGCAACTGCTCAAGCATGCCGACTTCAGCCTGAAGAACCCGAACCGCGCGCGCAGCCTGATCTTCTCGCTGTGCCTGTTCAACCCGGCCGCCTTCCACCGCGCCGATGCGGCGGGCTATGTGTTCTGGGCCGAGCAGGTGCTGGCGCTCGACGGCAGCAACCCGCAGGTGGCGGGCCGCCTGGCACGCGCGCTGGACCACTGGACCACGCTGGCCGAGCCCTACCGCGGCGCGGCCCGCGAGGCCATCGCCCGCGTGGCGGCCAAGGCCGACCTCAGCAACGATGTGCGCGAGATCGTCGAGCGCCAGCTGGCCTCGGGCCACTGAGCAAGCCGCAAGAAGTAACTCAACTCCAGGAGAGCCGTCCATGGCACATCGCATCAGCCTGACCCAGTACCTCGTCGAACAGCAGCGTCAGCATGGCCATATCCCGCAGCAGCTGCGTCTGCTGATCGAGGTGGTGGCCCGCGCCTGCAAGCGCATCGCCATCAACGTCAACAAGGGCGCGCTGGGCGATGTGCTGGGCAGCGCCGGCTCGGAAAACGTGCAGGGCGAGGTGCAGAAGAAGCTGGACATCATCGCCAACGAGGTGCTGATCGAGGCCAACGAGTGGGGCGGGCATCTCGCGGCCATGGCCAGCGAGGAGATGGAAGGCATCTACCTGGTGCCCAACCGCTATCCCCAGGGCGAATACCTGCTGATGTTCGACCCGCTGGATGGCTCGTCCAATATCGACGTCAACGTCTCGATCGGCACCATCTTCTCGGTGCTGAAGAAGCCCGAGGGCAGCCAGGGGGTCAGCGAGCAGGATTTCCTGCAGCCCGGCTCGACCCAGGCCGCCGCCGGCTACTGCGTCTACGGCCCGCAGACCACCCTGGTGCTGACGGTGGGCGACGGCGTCGCGATGTTCACGCTGGACCGCGAGCAGGGCTCCTGGGTGCTGACCGCCGACGACGTGAAGATCCCCGAGGACACCAAGGAGTTCGCGATCAATATGTCGAACATGCGCCATTGGGACGCGCCGGTGAAGCGCTATATCGACGAATGCCTGGCCGGCGAGGAGGGTCCGCGCGGCAAGAACTTCAATATGCGCTGGGTCGCCTCGATGGTGGCCGACGTGCACCGCATCCTGACGCGCGGCGGCATCTTCATGTACCCCTGGGACAAGCGCGAGCCCAACAAGGCCGGCAAGCTGCGCCTGATGTACGAGGCCAATCCGATGGCCTTCCTGGTCGAGCAGGCCGGTGGCGCCGCCACCAACGCACGCCAGCGCATCATGGACATCAATCCCGGCAAGCTGCATGAGCGCGTCTCGGTGGTGCTGGGCTCGAAGAACGAGGTCGAGCGCGTCACCGCCTATCATCTTGACGCCAAGCCGTAAAACCTGGCTATAATGGCGGGCTTACGCCGGTGTAGCTCAGTTGGTAGAGCAGCGCATTCGTAATGCGAAGGTCGGGAGTTCGACTCTTCTCACCGGCACCAATCCAACGGCAAGGCCGCATTTCCTCCCGGGGGAATGCGGCTTTTGTCTTTTCTACGCCTGCGTAGAACCACCCAAGTAGCTGAGCGAAATTCTGTCCGCCGGGGGCGGCGCGTCCTCGCGAGTTACCTCACGAAATGCGAGGCTCCGCCTTGCGCAGATTCCATGCCGGCGCGGGACGAGCTCGATCCCACATCAGATGCCGGATATACGACTGCAGGTGCTTCTTCCGTCGTACCTCTATCGATCAGGTCTTTGCAGTTGTGGGGGAGTCCATATACGCAGGGTTAGGCTTCATCGCCCCCCTGCCACTGAAAATATTCAGGTCGGATTTTGGCGCTGATGAACTCGTGCACTCCATCTTTAAGGACCCGGTTCCATTCAAAGAGGTCAAGCTCCTTGATATGTTCAAAGGCAGGTGGTATTGAGCTCAGCAGCGGGTTAATCAAGTCGGGAGATATGACACCCCAGAATTCTCTGACCTCTTGCCAATTGATGTTACCTCTGTGTGCACCTACCTCGTTGCGAACTCTGGTAATGTTTTTTTCCACCTTCGATTTAGCCCGTGAGTACTCTTTGAGCAAGGGCACCAACTTCTCTCGTTCTTCGTGAGTTATCTCTCGCCATCCTTGGCGTTCCGAAGGATCAAATACCGGAGCCTTCATAGCAAGTGACGCTAAGCGATCAAAGACGTCGATAAGAGATCTGACTTCAATGACGACGTACTTCAGGATGAGCTGTTTCTTGTATTCTTCAGTTTGTGAGACATGGACTCCTTTTAGGTGAGAGATGTCTTCCCAGATGTGACTTACTTGAATCAATAGAGCAGCCGCCTCATTCCCGGGAAACCATGCATCAGAGCCGTGCTCATGCACGGGGTGGAATGTCTTTGACTCGAGATCCGCACCTTCAATTAATTCGTCAATTTCGCGCATGGCTTCTCCGTGAAACCCGACTTGTTATATGTGGATCGCTAACGATTCCTGCCCAACATTTGAGCACCTGCAGGAGTCGCCCTGCAACCCGCACTGAGGGCCATGCGCGTACGGTGCGGCGGGTCGGTGTCCCAAGGCATCGCGCCAGCTGCCCTACTGCCCCACCCTCTTCTGCTGCTCGCGCTCGTCGAGAAGATTCATCACCTTCGCAGCCTTCTGCGACGCAAGCTCCGACGCTTGGTGAATGTAGATCTGGCTCGTCGCGATGTTCGCATGCCCGGCAATCGCCTGGATGTCCTGTGCGGCTAAACCAGCACGGGCGAGCTTGGTGAACGTGCTGTGGCGGATCGTGTGGATTGACGCATCCTCGATCCCGGCGCGCTTGAACGCACTGTTGAACGCACGAGGGTTGTACTTCTTCGGGCCGCCGTCCTTCGACTCAAAGACGTACTTCGCACCGAGCTTGCGCTTCATCACCCTGCGCTGCAGCACCTTGAAAGCACGGGCAGGTAGGAACAGCACCGACTCGTTCTGAACCTTCGGGCGGTACAGGTGGATCGACAGCTGACAACATCGATTTCAAGATGGGGCGACCTACATCGATTTCACTTGCACCGGACACTGTTCAGCATGGGTAATTCCACCCAACCCTAATTCCCCGTCCAGGCGTGAATTGGTGGTTTTCCACCATTTCCTGCGATACAGGATGACGTTCCTACATCGTAGGAACGCACATGGGTGTTTCCACCCACATGGCAAAAATGGTCAAAATCGTCGAAGTCCAGTTCTCCCTAAATAGTGCAGGACTATTCACGTGAGTGCTCAAACAAGGACGCACCTCACGACAACGCGAACACTATGGAGAACCGCATAAACAGTGAATCGCCCCAGGTTCAGTAGATACCTTCGAGCCTCAAACTGAGGCCCAATCGGAGGTGCCATGCAGAGCAAGCAACCCTACCCAGAAGAATTCAGGATCGAGGCGGTCAAGCAGCTCACGGAGCGAGGCCACAAGGTGGCCGACGTGTCAGCCCGGATCGGCGTCAGCCAACACAGCCTGTACAAGTGGATCAAGGCGTACTCGACGCCGGCTGCCGAGCGGCAAGCGCAGGTGTCGCAGGCCGAAGAACTGCGGCGGCTGAAGGCCGAACTGCGGCGCGTGACCGAGGAGCGCGACATCCTAAAAAAGGCCGCCGCGTACTTTGCCAAGCAGTCCGGGTGAGGTACGCGTTCATCAAGGCGCACGAGGCCCAGCACAGCGTGCGGCGCATGTGCAAGGTGATGCAGGTGCACCCCAGCGGCTACTACGCGTGGAAGGCCGAGCCGCAGAGCCAACGGGCCAAAGACGACCAGCGGCTGACCGGCTTGCTCAAGCAGGCGTGGCTGGAGAGCGGCGGTGTCTATGGGTACCGCAAGCTGACGCTGGACATGCGCGACCTCGGCGAGCGCTGCGGCAAGCACCGCGTGGCGCGACTGCTCAAGCTCGAAGGGCTGCACTCACAGACGGGGTACCGCCGTCGTCCGGGCGTGCGGGGTGGCAAGCCTGCCGTGGTGGCGCCGAACCATCTGCAGCGCCAGTTCACGGTGGCCGAGCCCAATCAGTCCTGGGTGACCGACATCACCTACATCCGCACGCACGAGGGCTGGCTGTACCTGGCGATCGTCGTCGAGCTGTTCTCTCGTCAGGTGGTGGGCTGGTCGATGGGCAGTCGCATCGACACCGGCCTGGTACTCGATGCGCTGCTGATGGCGCTGTGGCGCCGTCAGCCTCAGGGGGCCGTAACGGTGCATTCCGATCAGGGCTGCCAGTTCACTGGGCACGAGTGGCAGACATTCCTGCGCACCTGGTCAGCAGCATGAGCCGACGCGGCAACTGCCATGACAACGCCGTGGCCGAGAGCTTCTTCCAACTGCTCAAGCGCGAGCGCATACGTCGGCAGGTCTACGCCACACGCAACGACGCCCGTGCCGACGTCTTCAACTACATCGAGATGTTCTACAACCCCAAGCGGCGTCACGGCACCGCCGGCGATACTTCGCCGGTCGAGTTCGAACGACGCCATTCCCAACGGCTCACGGGTGTCTAGGAAACCCGGGGCGATTCAACTCTTCTCACCGGCACCAAAAAAGACAAAGGGCCTGACCGACGTCAGGCCCTTTTGTTTTGGGTTCTGTTTTGAGTTGTTTTTGAGGCTCGGCCCGCGCCGAGGATGCGCCGGCTCAGGCCGGTGCCGGCCCCAAGGCGGTCAGCAGGCTGGTGCGCAGCCGGTGCCTCCAGGACAGGCCCGGGCCTTGCCCCTGGGCGATGCGGACCGGCTCGGCCAGCGGCGCCACGCGCACGCGCGCCGTCCCCTCGGCGCCCAGCAGGGCCTGGCTGCCGGCCTCCAGACGCAGGCTGCCGCCAGGTCCGACGAAATGATCCTGCGGATCCTCGGCCCGCGTGACCCAGACCCGACCTTCCAGCACCGTCAGCCAGATCGCGTCGACGGCATGCAGATCACCGTCCTGCAGTTGCAGAACGGCGGCTTGGCTCAGACTCAATGACATGGCGGCGACTCCTTGGCGACTACGGAGCTCCAGTGTCGGAAAGTCGCGTCGCGGCCGACAGACCCAGCGCAGCACATTCGCGACCGGAACAGATGCGCGCGCACGTGCTCTGTCATGGCATCAGTAGTCCACATCTGTACTGGTACGGCGGCGGGCCGGGCCGTCACAATGGCTCCATATGGACGAGTTGCCCGAGTCCCTTCCGCTGTACCAACGCATCGCCGGCCAGATCGAACGCGCCATCGCCGGCGGTGCCATGCGCGTCGGCGACCGTCTGCCCTCGGTGCGAGCGCTGAGCCAGCAGCATGGCGTCAGCATGAGCACGGCGCTGCAGACCTACCGCTGGCTGGAAAACCGCGGCGCGGTGCAGGCACGGCCCAAGTCCGGCTATTTCGTCGCTGCACAGCGCCCGCTGCTGCCCGAGCCGCAGCTGGACCTGCGCATGGAAGGCGCCTCCTTCGTCAACATGGACCAGGTGCTGCAGGAGTTCCTCTACATCGTCGACGATCCGCTGGCCATGCCGCGCTTCCACGCCGCGCCGGCGCGCGAGCTGGTGCCCGAGGCCAAGCTGCAGCAGCTGACCGCCAGCGTCAACCGTCGCCACCCCGAGTACGCCTCCGGCTACGAGATGACCGGCAGCGCCGCGCTGCGGCGCGAGATCGCGCGCCGCGCGGTGAACTCGGGCGTGCAGCTGCGGCCCGACGAGATCGTCATCACCAACGGCGGGCTGGAGGCCGTCTACCTCGCGCTGCGTTCGGTGGCCGGCTCGGGCGACACCATCCTGCTGGAATCGCCCACCTACTTCCATCTGCTGCAGGTCAACGAGAGCCTGGGGTTGAAGGTGCTGGAGATCCCGAGCCACCCGCGCACCGGCCTGTCGCTGGAGGCCCTGGACTTCGCGACGCAGCAGCCCGGCGCGGTGAAGGCCTGCATCCTGCTGCCCAACTTCCCCAACCCCACCGGCAGCCTGATGCCGGCCGAGCACAAGCGCCGCCTGGTGGCGATGCTGGCCGAGCGCGGCGTCACCATCATCGAGAGCGACATCTACGGCGAGATGCATTTCGGCGAGCAGCGCCCGCCGACCTTGAAGAGCTTCGACCTCGACGGCAATGTCATCCTCTGCTCGGCCTTCACCAAGACCGTGGCGCCCGGCTACCGCATCGGCTGGATCGCGCCGGGCCGGCATTTCCTCAAGGCCCAGGCACTGAAGATGCGCACCTCGGTGGCCTGCCCGATGCTGCAGCAGGAGGTGATGGCCCAGTTCATGCGCGACGGCGGCTACGACCACCACCTGCGCCGGCTGCGCGCGGCGCTGCGCTCGCAGGCCCAGCACATGGCCGAGGCGGTGGCACGCCATTTCCCGATGGGCTGCCGCCTGTCGATGCCGCAGGGCGGCCTGCTGATGTGGATCGAGCTGCCGCGCCATGTCGATTCGCGCGAGGTGTTCGCGCTGGCGCGGCTGGAGCATATCGGCGTGGCGCCCGGCGCGGCCTTCAGCACCAGCCGGCGCTTCGACCATTTCATCCGCCTGCAGTACGGCGATCCGTGGACGCCCAAGATGGAGGCCGCGATCCGCCGCCTGGGCCAGATCGTCGCGCGGCTGGCCGAGCGGACGCCGCTGCGGAGCGCGGCCGAGCACTCGGCCTCGGCGCAGACCGCCTGAGCAGGCCGAGGACCGCCCCCATGCCGGCTCGTATGATGCGGACCGGAGCCCGCATGAACCCCTCATCCCTGTCCCATCTGCTGCGCGAACCGCGCCCCTGGCGCGCCCTGCTGACCCTGCTGCTGATCGCGATCAGCTATCTGGCGCTCTCGCCCGCCCCGCCCCCGGTGATGGACAGCGGCTGGGACAAGCTGAACCACCTGCTGGCCTTCGGCGCGCTGGCCCTCTGTGCCGATTTCGCCTGCACCCGCCCGCGCATGCGGCGCACCCTGGCGCCGCTGGCCCTGCTCGGCTATGGCGTGCTGATCGAGCTGCTGCAGTCGCAGCTGCCGCCGCGCAGCGCCGACGCGCGCGACGTGCTGGCCGACGCCCTGGGCCTGGCACTGGGCCTGGCGCTGGCCGCCGGCCTGCGCATGCTGCTGCGCACGCAACCCTCAGCCGGTCGCTGAACCCTCGTCCAGCAGCTTCAGCGCCATCGCGCGTGCCACCGCATGGGCACGATTGCTGGCGCCCAGCTTGCGCAGGATGCGCTGCACATGGTTCTTCACGGTCAGCGCGCTGATCGCCAGGTCCACTGCGATCTGCTGGTTGCTGCGGCCCTCGCGCAGGCCGCGCAAGACCTGGCACTCGCGCCCGGTCAGGCCGGCCGGCGGAAGCGGCGCCAGCGGCTGCGGAGCAGCGCGTGACGGCGCCCCGCCCGAGGCACGCAGCCAGCCGCTGTGCAGATGCGGCGTCAGCAACTCCAGCAGCACGCCCTGGCGCGCGCCGTAGTGCGGCCGGCCATGGGCCAGCACGAAAAAGCTCTCGATCTCGCTGGGGCGCTGGGGCCGCGACACCCCGTGCAGCAGCAGCTGCGCAAAGCCCTCCAGGCCCAAGCCGGCCGCCGGCAGCAGCAGCGGCCGCCCCCGCCCCTGCTCCAGCCACAGCGCCTGCAGGCGCCGAGGCAGGCCCGAGCCCGGCGCCAGCAGCGCCTCGGACAGGCCCGGCGCCAGCGGCACGCTGTTGAACAGCTCGAAGCGCAGTTCGCGGTGGCTGCGCTGATAGGCGCCGCACAGCAGCAGCTGATGGGGCAGCAGCTGCTGCAGGCTGCCCTGGGTCCAGACGAAGAACTGGGCGCTGTGGCGCAGCGCCAGTGCGCCCTCGATCGTGCGCACCAGGGCCTGCACCTGGGGCGGGCTCAGCAGGATGGAGCCATACAGGTCCTCGGCCTGGGCGGAGAGGTGGTCGTTCGCGGCGCACATGCCCTGAGCCTATGGGCCGGGCATGACAGCTTGTTGAAGCGCTACAGCAATCGCACCAGCCAGAGGCTCACGCCGGGCACGAACAGCAGCAGCCCCATGCGCAGCGCGTCCCAGACCAGGAAGGGCAGCACGCCCTTGTAGGTCTCGCTCATCGGCACCTCGCGCGCCATGCTGTTGACGACATAGACATTCAGCCCCACCGGTGGCGCCAGCAGGCCGATGCCCACCGTGGTCAGCACCAGGATGCCGAACCAGATCGCCTTGTGCTCGGCCGTCAGGCCCCACAGGTCCAGGCCCATGATGGTGGGGAAGATCACGGGGATGGTCAGCAGCAGCATCGACAGCTCGTCCATCACGCAGCCCAGCACCACGTAGAACATCAGCACGCCGGCCACGATCAGCAGCGGCGACACCTGCTGATGCCCCACCCATTCGGCCAGATGCGCCGGCATCTGGGTCAGGGCCAGCGCCGCGTTCATCATGTCGGCACCGAGAAAGATCATGAACACCATCGCCGAGGTCTCGGCCGTTCCCATGAAGCTGCGCCTGATGCCGGCCCAGCCGAGCTCGCGCCGCGCCAGGCCCAGCGCAAAAGTGCCCAGGGCGCCGACCGCCGCGCCCTCGGTCGGCGAGAAAATGCCGCCATAGATGCCGCCGAACACCGCGACGAAGATCAGCACGATCGGCCAGATGCCCAGCAGCGCGCGCCAGCGCTGGCCCCAGGGCAAGGGCTCGGCCGGCGTGGCCAGCTCGGGGCGCAGCCGGCAGTAGATCGCCACCACGACGATATAGCCCAGCGCCGCCAGGAGGCCCGGCAGCATCGCCGCGGCGAACAGCTTGGCGATGTTCTGCTCGGTCAGGATGGCATAGACCACGAGGGGCACCGAGGGCGGGATCAGGATGCCCAGCGTGCCTCCGGTGGCCAGCACGGCCGTCGAGAGGCGTCCGGCATAGCCATGGGCCTTCATCTCGCCATAGGCCACCTGGGTGATGGTGGCCGAGGTGGCGACGGCCGAACCGCACACCGCGCCGAACGCGGCCGAGGCCAGGATTGCCGCCATGCCCAGGCCGCCGCGCACATGGCCGACGAAGGCCGCCGCCGCCTTGAACAGCGCGCGCGAGAGGCCGCCCTGGGTCGCGAACTGCCCCATCAGCAGGAACAGCGGGATCACCGAGAGGTCGTAGACCGAGAGCCGCGCCACCGCGCTGCCCTTGAGTGCATTCAGCAGCGCCATGTCACTGGTCATCAGCGCATAGCCGGCGGCGCCCGGGATGAACATCGCGGCCGCGATCGGCACGCGCAGCGCCATCATCAGCAGCATCGCGGCGAAGATGGCGGCCCCGGTCCCGGCGCCGCTCATTGGGCAAGCTCCATGCTTCGCATTGCGGTGCGAGCCCCCTTCGGGACGGCAGGGCGGCCGCTCATGCCGCCTCCCCCGGGCCCAGCAGATCCTGCGCCGCCTGCGCCACGGCGATCAGCGCGGTCAGCGCAAGGCCCGGCCCCAGCACCGCATAGCTGATCCACATCGGCAGGTCCAGGATCATCGTGGCCTCGCCGGCCTCGCGCACCGACAGCGCGCCCGCCATCGTGCGCCAGGCCAGCAGGCCCACCATCAGGGCCAGCAGCAGCGCGCCGACGCCGTCCAGCAGGGCGCGCAGGCGCGGCCCGGTGTGCTGGGTGAAAAAGTCGACGATGATGTTGGCGCGCTGCAGCTGGCACCAGGGCAGGCACAGCGCGATGCACAGCGCGATGCCGAACTGGCTCAGCTCCACGTCGCCCGGGATGGGACGGGACCACAGCGAGCGGCCGGCGATGCTGGCCACCGTCAGCAGCGCCACCAGACAGGCGCAGGCGCAGCCCGCCAGCGCACTCCACAGCGCCAGGCGGCGCAACACAGACAGCATGACGACAACCCCTCGCGGTGCGGCCCGCAGCGCCGCTGCTTCGATTTCGATACCTACTTCTTGTACTTGACCAGCAGGTCCTGCGCGTCCTTCAGCATCTGCTTGCCGGGCAGGCCGCGCTTGTCCATGTCGGCCGCCCAGTCGTCATAGAGCGGGTGGCTGGCCTTGATCCACAGGTCCACCTCGGCGGCCGGCAGGCGGTAGAAGGTGTTGCCGCGGTCCACCGCGGGCTTGCGGCCGACGGCCTGGCTCTCGTCCCAGATCTTGCCGGCCTGCTGCGACAGCCCCGCGCCGCTGTTGCGGTCGATCACGCCCTTCAGCTCGGCCGGCAGCGCGTCGTAGCGGGCCTGGTTCATCGCCAGCACGAACAGGGCCGAATAGAGCGCCGGACGCGCGGGGTCGGTTTCGGTGTGGTACTTGACCATCTCGTGCAGCTTCACCGAGGGGATCACCTCCCAGGGCAGCGCGAAGCCGTCGATCGTGCCCTTGCTGACCGCATCGGCCACCGCCGGCAGCGGCATGCCCACCGGCGTGGCGCCCAGCGAGGCCAGCAGCTTGTTGGTCTGGCGGGTCGGCGCGCGCAGCTTCAGGCCCTTCAGATCGGCCAGGCTCTTGATCTGCTTGTCGCGGGTGTGCAGATAGCCCTCGTCGTGGATGCTGAACATCAGCGGCTTGATGCCGGGGAACTCCTTGCTGCCGTACTTGCCGTAGAAGTCCCAGGCGGCGCGCGCGCCGGCCTCGGCCGAGTTGTTCATGAAGGGCAGCTCGAACACCTCCATGATGGGGAAGCGGCCCGCGGTATAGCCCGGCAGCGTGAAGACGATGTCGACCACGCCGTCCTTGGCCTGGTCGATCAGTTGCGCCGGCGTGCCGCCCAGCTGCATGGCCGGAAAGATCTGGCACTTCAGCTTGCTGGCGGAATCGGCCGCGATCTTGTCGCACCAGGGCTGCAGGATCTTGGTGGGCGGCATCGCGCCGGGCGGCCAGAAATGGTGCACCTTGAGGGTCACCTCTTGCGCCAGCGCCAGCGAGGCGCTCAGGCCTCCCGCCAGGGCCAGCAGGGCGCGCCATCCGATCTTCGACAGCTTGCTCATCCTCGTCTCCATTGTCGTCACATTGTTCGTATGTAGACCATATCGTATGAATGGCGAACTATTCGGCCATCGAGATTTGCCCTGTAGGACAGCGCCGGACCCGCAGGGCCGCGCGCGGGGCCTCCCTATCATGCCTGCGAACTCGGCCGGGCAGCGCGTCCGGTGAGCCCATGGTCCCGATACAGCTGCTGGCACTCCTGCCACTTTTTGACATGCGCTTGCGCTACCCTCTGGCCATCGCTTCAAGGAATCGAACGGCATGCCAGCATCCGATTCGCGCGCGGCCTTGGCCCAGCGCTACCTTGCGGTGCGCGCCCACACGCTGGCGCTGACCGCACCGCTCAGCGCCGAGGACCAGGCCCTGCAATCCATGCCCGACGCCAGCCCGGTCAAATGGCACCGGGCCCACACCACCTGGTTCTTCGAGGCCCTGCTGCTGCGCCCGCTGCAGCCCGGCTACCGGCCCTTCGACGAGCGCTTCTTCTACCTGTTCAACTCTTATTACGAGGCCCTGGGGCCGCGCCACCCGCGCCCGCAGCGCGGGCTGCTGAGCCGCCCCTCGCTGGACGAGGTGCAAGCTTTCCGCCGCCATGTGGATGCCGCGATGCTGGAGCTGATCGCCGGCTGCGACACTGACACCTGGGCAGCGGCCCGGCCAGTGCTGGAGCTGGGCCTGCAGCATGAGCAGCAGCACCAGGAACTGCTGCTGACCGACATCCTGCACGCCTTCTCCTGCAACCCGCTGCTGCCCGCCTATCACAGCGACGCCCCCATGCCTGCGGCCGCGGCGGCCGCGCAATGGCTGCGGCACGAAGGCGGCCGGGTCGAGACCGGCCATGGCGGAGCCGGCTTCGCCTTCGACAACGAGGGGCCGCGCCACGCAGTGCTGCTGGCCCCGTTCGAGATTGCCAGCCAGCTGGTCAGCTGTGGCGAATACGCGGCCTTCATCGCCGATGGCGGCTATCGGCGTCCCGAGTTCTGGCTGTCCGACGGCTGGGCCCTGGCCCAGGCCCAGGGCTGGCAGGCGCCGGCCTACTGGCTGGCGCCCGGCGACCCGCGCGCGCCCAATCGGGCCTGGCAGGTCTTCGGCCTGCGCGGCGTGCAGCCGATCGATCCGGACGCGCCGGTGCTTTGCCTGAGCTTCTACGAGGCCGCCGCCTATGCCGACTGGGCCGGGGCCCGCCTGCCCAGCGAGTTCGAATGGGAGGCGGCCGCGCGCTCGCTGCCCGGCATGGCCCAGTTGCAGGACACGGCCTGGCAATGGACCCGCTCGGCCTACCACCCCTACCCTGGCTTCAAGGCCATGGCCGGGCCGGCCGCCGAATACAACGGCAAGTTCATGGTGGGCCAGCTGGTGCTGCGCGGCGGCAGCCTGGCCACGCCGGCAGGCCACGCCCGGACCAGCTACCGCAATTTCTTCCCGCCGGCCGCGCGCTGGCAGTTCAGCGGCCTGCGCCTGGCGCGCGATCCGGTTCCCACCGAGGAAGGCAAGACATGACCCCACCCGTGACTCCCCACCTCCAGCTGGTGCCCGCCGACGGCTTTGCCCACGACCTGCACCAGGCGCTGCGCCAGCGCCCGCGCAGCATCTCGCCCAAGTATTTCTACGACGAGGCCGGCTCGGCCCTGTTCGAGCGCATCTGCGAGCTGCCCGAGTACTACCCCACCCGCACCGAACTGGCCCTGCTGCAGCGCCATGCCGCCGAGATGGCCGAGCTGATCGGCCCCGGCGCCCAGCTGGTGGAGTACGGCGCCGGCTCGCTGCGCAAGGTGCGGCTGCTGCTGGAGCGCCTGGCCGCGCCGCACAGCTTCGTGCCGGTGGACATCTCGGGTACCCACCTGCTGGCCGCCTCCGGCGCGCTGCAGGCCGACCACCCGGCCCTGCGCATCCAGCCGGTGGTGGCCGATTTCACCCGCCCGCACGACCTGCCCGCGCGTCCGGCGGCGGGGCGGCGCATCGGCTTCTTCCCCGGCTCCAGCATCGGCAACTTCGCGCCCGGCGAGGCGCTGGATTTCCTGCGCATGACCGCGCAGGAGCTGCGCGGCGGCGCCCTGCTGATCGGCGTGGATCTGGTCAAGGACCCGGCCCTGCTGCATGCGGCCTACAACGACGCCCAGGGCGTCACCGCCGCCTTCAATCTCAACATCCTGGCGCGCGCGCGCCGCGAGCTGGGCGCGCAGTTCGACCCCGAGGGCTTCCTGCACAGCGCCTTCTACAACGCGCCGCTGCAGCGCATCGAGATGCACCTGCAAAGCCGCCGCCGCCAGCCGCTGCAGCTGGGACAGCGGAGCTACGAGTTCGAGGCCGGCGAGACCCTGCACACCGAGAACTCGTACAAGTTCAGCGTGGCCGGCTTCCAGGCCCTGGCCGCCCGGGCCGGCTTCGCGGCGGGGCCCGTGTGGAGCGACGAGCGCGACTGGTTTGCCCTCCTCTGGCTGCAGGCCCCCAGCGCATAATCGCCGCGCACAAGGAGCCACCCCGCGATGAAAGCCATCTGGAACAACACCGTGATCGCCGAGAGCGACGACACCGTCGTCGTCGAGGGCAACCATTATTTCCCCGCAAGCACGCTGAGGCGCGAGTACACCTCCTTCAGCAACCACAAGACCATGTGCCCCTGGAAGGGGCAGGCCAGCTATCTGTCGCTGCTGGTCAACGGCGAGATGAATCCCGACGCCGTCTGGTACTACCCCGAACCCAAGTCCGGCGCCGAGGCGGTCAAGGACCGCGTGGCGTTCTGGAAGGGCGTGAAGGTCGTCGAGTAGGCCGGCTCAGACCCGTTCGGCGAAGCGCACCACCGTGACCCCGGCACGCGCCTGGCGCGTCGAGGGCATCACCAGCACGCAATCGGCGAAGGGCGTGACGACCGGCTCGCCGTCGTTGTCGCCGATCACGGTGCCGGCGCGCGCGATCCGTTCCAGCCCGGTAAAGGGCTCGCTGAAGCGGAAACGCTCGCTGCGCGCCACCACCGCGCCGCGCACGCGCAGCGCCGGCGCGGCCACCGCGGCGTCGCCCCGGCGCCAACCGGGCAGCGGGGCCTCGAGATCGGCCTCGTCGACGACATCCGCGGCCAGCAGCAGGCGCGCGCAATAGTCCTGGGCCACGCCGCGGCTCGCGGGGTCCAGGTGGTAGCCGCATTCCAGCAGCAGCGAGCGGGTCTCGGGCGCCTGCGCATCCGGCACACCGAAGCGGCCGAAGTCGCGCATGCGCACGCCGTCGGTATGGCCGGCGTCGATCACGATCGCGGCCTCGCCCCGCAGCGCACGCGCCAGCGCCAGATTGCGCGGCTGCACGCCGCTCAGCAGCAGCGGCGCCGAGCGCTCGTGCATCGAATGCAGGTCCAAGAGCCAGTCCGCCGCCTCGACGAAGGGGCGCAGCGCCAGCGCGCGGCGGCGTTCCTGGCCGACGGGCGCCGCCAGGCGCTCCTCCGACCATTGGCGGTTCAGGTCCTCGTCGACGAAGCGCGCCGCATCGTGGTTTGACGGATCGAAGCGGTCGAAGGCCGCCAGGTTGCAGAAGGCCAGCGTCAGGCGGCCACGCCTGGGGCGCAGGCCGCGCTCCAGCAGGCCCTCCAACAGACCGATGAGGGCCCAGGCGCCGCACAGCTCGTTGCCATGCACCAGGGCCGAGATCATCAGGTGCCGTCCGGGCTGGCCGCTGTCGAAGGTCCAGACCCCTTCGGTGCCGGTATTGCCCGCGCGCCACGGGCCCAGTTCGGGCTTATGCAGGGTGGGGCTCATGCTCAGTCCGTTTCGATCTTGGCGAACTCGACGATCTTGGCGAAACGCTCGACCTCGGCGCGCACGAATTTCCTGCCATCCAGATCCGGCGTCAGCGCCACGCCGGCGGCCTGCAGCTTGGCCGCCACCTCGGGCTGGCGCAGCACCTCGCGCAGTTCCTTCTGCAGCTGCGTCTGGATGGGCGCGGGCGTCTTGGCCGGCGCGAACAGGCCGAACCAGACGCCGATGTCCACGCCGGCAAAGGCCTGGGTCTCGGCCAGGGCCGGGATCTCGGGCGCGGCGGCCGAGCGCCTGGCGCTGGTGACGCCGATCGCCTTCATGCGCCCTTCCTGGATATGCGGCAGCGCGCTGGACAGCACGAAGACCGCGAAGTCCACCTGACCGCCCAGCAGATCGGTCACCATCGGCGCGGCGCCGCGGTAGGGAATGTGCAGCATGAAGAGCTTGCCGTCGCGCTTGACCAGCTCGCCGGCCAGGTGCAGCGGGGTGCCGATGCCGGAACTGGCATAGCTCAGCTTGCCCGGCCGCGCGGCCACATGGTCCTTGAAGGCGGCGGCGTTGGCCACGCCGGTGCGCGCCGTCGTCACCAGCACCAGGGGCTGGCTGCCTATCATGCCCACCGGGGCCAGGTCGGTCAGCGCGTTGTAGCGCGACTTCTTGGAAGTCAGCGCATTGATGCCCACCTCGCTGGTGGAACCCAGCAGCAGGGTGTAGCCGTCCGGCTGGGCGTTGACCACCTTGATCGCGCCCAGGGTGCCGCCGGCGCCGGCAACGTTCTCCACCAGCACCTGCTGGTTCAGGCGCTTGGCCAGTTCGGGCGCGACGATGCGCGCCACCAGGTCCACGCTGCCACCGGCGGCATAGCCGACCACCAGGGTCACGGGCTTCCTGGCGGGATAGCCGTCGGCCTGGGCCTGGCCCAGGCTGGGCAGCAAGCCCAGCAGCGCGAGCATGGCGGCCAGCAGGGCGGAGCGCAGCGGTTTTTTCATCGTCATGGCGTGCGGGCAGCGATGGGTGAAGGGAACCCGATCTTGCGCGCCACCAGCCCCAAGCCGATTGCCGAATCGGCAATCTCGATTGCTTTTCTCAGGAGCGACGGCTGTGGGCGACCAAAGCCTCCCAGACCTGGGCCACGGCCGCGGTCGGCGGCTTCTTGCGGCGGAACAGCCGGGTCTCGAAGGGGATCTGCCAGGCCGGCTCGCCCCAGATGGCGAGGGTGCCGGCGCGCAGATCGGCCGCCACCATCGACAGCGGCAGCCAGGCCAGGCCCATGCCGCGCATCGCGTATTCGCGCAGCGAATCGACCGAGTCGCAGCGCATGCCCGGCACCAGCGGCGGCAGACCGCGCAGATGGGCCAGGTGGTCGTCGAGCAGGCGCCCCAGGGCCTGGCCGGGATCGTAGGCCAAGAGGCGCGGCGGACCGTCCCCCGCCGGGCCATGCAGCACCGGTACCAGGCGGTCGTCGGCGCCGCGCGCCTGCAGATAGCGCCGCCCGTCCAGGCGCAGCGCCAGCACCGGATGGTGGTAGCTCAAGAGGATGTCGACCTCGCCGCGCTCCAGCAGCTCGCTGGCCTCGTTCATCAGCCGCGTCATCACCTGCACCAGGGGCGCGTCCGGACGCCGCATCAGCGGGGCCAGCGCATCGGCCACGACGCTGTGCGCCAGGGTGCGGCCGGTGACCAGGCGCACCAGGCGATCGCCCTGGCCGGCCGTGCCCAGCTCCTGGCGCAGCAGCTCCAGCTCGCGCGTGGTGGCACGGCCCTGCTCGGCGAGGCGCTGGCCGGCGGCGCTCAGGCGCGGCGGCTGGCTGCCCGGCTCGAACAGCGGCACGCCGGCCCATTGCTCCAGCGCCTTGAGGCGGCGCCCGAAGGCCGGCGCGGTGACATGGCGCAGCTCGGCGGCGGCCTTGAAGCTGCCGGCGTCGACGACGGCCTGCAGATCGGCCAGCCACTTGAGCTGCACGCCCGCCTCAGGCCGGCTGCGTCAGCGCCGGCAGCACCGTGGCGGCGCAGTCGCCGAAGCCGATGCGGCGCGCGCCCTCCTTCACCGCATGGCCGCGCAGGATCACGGTGTCGCCGTCCTGCAGGAAGGTCCGCGTCTCGCCGTTCGGCAGGGTCAGGGCCTGCTTGCCGCCCAGGCTCAGCTCCAGCAGCGAGCCGCCCTGCTCCGGCGCGGCGCCGCTCTGCGTGCCGGTGCCCAGCAGGTCGCCGGGCTGCAGATTGCAGCCGTTGCTGGCGTGGTGCACCAGCATCTGGGCCAGGGTCCAGTAGGCCGATTCGCCGAAATTGGAACGCATCAGGCGCGTCGGCGCCGCGCCGGCCGCGCGCATCTGCTCGGTCTGCAGCCAGACCTCCAGCTCGATCGCATAGCCGCCCTCGGCGCGGTTGCGCGCCGAGTCCAGATAGGGCAGCGGCTGCGGGTCCTCGGCCGGGTGCGCAAAGGCGCAGCGGAACGGTTCCAGCGCCTCCATCGTGACGATCCAGGGCGAGATCGTGCTGCCGAAGTTCTTGGCCAGGAAGGGGCCCAGCGGCTGGTATTCCCAGGCCTGCACATCGCGGGCCGACCAGTCGTTCAGCAGGGTCAGGCCGAACAGGTGCTCGTCGGCCGCCTCCATCGGGATGGTCTCGCCCAGCGCATTGCCGCCGGCGACGAAGACGCCCAGCTCCAGCTCGTAGTCCAGGCGCCTGGCCGGCGCGCGCTCCGGCATGCTGGCGCCCGGCGCCATCAGCTGGCCCAGCGGGCGGCGCACGTCCTGCCCCGTGACCCCGATCGAGGAGCTGCGGCCGTGATAGCCGATCGGCACCCATTTGTAGTTGGGCAGCAGCGGGTTGTCGGGGCGGAACAGCTTGCCCACCGTGGTCGCGTGATGGATGCCGGTGTAGAAGTCGGTGTAGTCGCCGATGCGGCAGGGCACGGCCATCTGCGCGGCGGCCTGCGGCACGAGGCAGGCGGCCAGCGCGGCCTCCTGCTTGCTGCCCGCCAGCAGGGCCTCGAACAGGGCCTGGCGCAGCAGGCGGCGCCGGGCCGCGGGCTGCGCCATGAAGGCGTTCAGCTCGCCCCGGGCCAGCGGCTGCAGCAGCACCTGCACCGCGCTGCTCCAGCGCCCGGCGCTGGCGGCTCGGCTCAGGTCGAGGATCTGGTCGCCGATCGCAACGCCGACACGGGCGCTCTCGTTCGTGCCGGCGCGGCGGAACAGGCCGTAGGGCAGGTTCTGGATCGGGAAATCGCAATCCGCTGCATTGGCGGCATTGGCCGAGGCCACCCAGCTCTGGGCGGCCGGGTCATGGGTGTGGTCGAGTTGGCTCATGCTTTGAAGTTGTCTTGGAGGTCGTGCCAGCAGTCGGCGTATGTCTTTTCCAGCGTCCCGCCATTCAGCGCGAAATCGGTGGGCAGCAGGCGCCAGCGGGTCTCGAACATGAAGGCCAGGGTCTGGTCCAGCTTGTGCGGCTTCAGCTCCGCGCTGCTGGCCCTGGCGAAGGCCTCGGTGTCGGGACCATGCGGCACCATCGCGTTGTGCAGGCTGGAGCCGCCGGGCTTGAAGCCCTCGGGCTTGGCATCGTACTGCCCCAGCACCAGCCCCATGTACTCGCTCATCACATTGCGGTGATACCAGGGCGGCCGGAAGGTGTCCTCGGCCACCAGCCAGCGCGGCGGGAAGATCACGAAGTCGACATTGGCCCAGCCCGGCGTGTCCGAGGGCGAGGTCAGCACCGTGAAGATGCTGGGGTCCGGATGGTCGAAGCTGATCGACCCGATGGTCATGAAATGCGCCGTGTCGTACTTGCAGGGCGCCAGATTGCCGTGCCAGGCCACGACGTTGAAGGGCGTGTGGTCCTGCCTGGCGCGCCAGAGGCGGCCGCCGAATTTCTTGACGATCTCGTAGGCCCCCGGTTCGTCCTCATAGGCCGCCACCGGCGCCAGGAAGTCGCGCGGATTGGCCAGACCGTTGGAGCCGATCGGACCCAGCTCCGGCAGGCGGAAGGCCGCGCCGTAGTTCTCGCAGACATAGCCCCGCGACGGCCCATCGACGGCCACCTTGAAGGCCAGGCCGCGCGGCAGCAGCGCCACCTCGCCGGGCTTCACATCCAGCAGTCCCAGCTCGGTCGTGATGCGCAGGCTGCCCTGCTGCGGCACGATCAGCAGCTCGCCGTCGGCATTGACGAAGGCGCGCTTTTCCATCGAGCGGTTGGCCAGGTACAGGTGCGCGGCCATGCCGACCTGGGCATCCGGGTCGCCGTTGACGGCCATGGTCCGCAGGCCGTCGACAAAGTCCAGCGGCTCGGCAGGGATGGCGCTGGGCGCCCAGCGCAGCGGGTCCGGAGGGACGACGGCGCCGTCGCGCGCGCCGGTCTTCAGGAACTCCCGCTGCAGCGGCACATAGCCGCCCACCACCACCGAGGGCTGGCGGCGGTACAGCCAGCTGCGCAGGTTCTCGGCACGCGGTGCGGTGAAGGCCGTGCCCGAGAGCAGCTCGGCATAGAGGCCGTGAGCCGCCCGCTGCGGGCTGTTGCGGCCGATCGGCAGGCTGCCCGGCAGCGCCTCGCTGGCATGCTCGTTGCCGAAGCCCGATTGGTACTTGAGCTCGCTCATATCCCTCAGTCCAGCTTGATGTTGGCGGCCTTGATGACCTGGCCCCATTTGGCCAGCTCCTGCTTCCAGTAGGCGCGCATCTGCTCCGGCGTGCCGCCCAGGGGCTCCAGGCCCAGCACCTGGAAGCGCGCCTTGACCGCGGTGCTGTTCAGCGCATCCTGCAGGGCCTTGTTGAGGGTGGCGATCACCGGCGCCGGCGTCGCGGCCGGCACCGTCAGGCCCTGCCAGGCATAGGCCTCGAAGCCGGCTAGGCCCTGCTCGGCGAAGGTGGGCACCTCGGCAAAGGTCTTGATGCGGGCCGGGCTGGCCACCGCGATCGCGCGCAGCTTGCCCGACAGGATATGCGGGTAGCCGGCCGCGGTGTCCACGAACATGAAGGGCAGCTGGCCGCCGATCACGTCCTGCACCGCCGGCGCGGCGCCGCGGTAAGGGATGTGGTTGAGCTTCAGCTGCGCCTTCTCGCGCAGCAGCTCGGTGGCCAGGTGGTGCGGACTGCCGGCGCCGGGTGTGGCGTAGTTGACGCCCTGTTCCTGTCTGGCGGCCCAGGCCAGAAATTCCCGGTAGGTCTTGACCGGCACATTGGGGTTGACCACCAGCAGCATCGGGAAGCGCGCCATCAGGCCCACCGGAGCCAGGTCCTGCTCGGCCTTGTAGGGCAGCTTGGCATAGAGCCAGGGGTTGGCGGCGAGGGTCGCGGTGTCGGCGGTCAGCATCACCAGGCCGTCGGGCCTGGCCTTGGCGACATAGTCGGCGCCGATATTGGTGGCGGCGCCGGGCTTGTTGTTGATGATCAGGGTCTGGCCCAGGGTCTTGCCCATGGCCTCGGCCAGGGTGCGGGCCACCACATCGGCGCCGCCGCCGGCCGGATAGGGCACGACCCATTCGACGGGCCTGTCGGGGTAGGCGGCCAGGGCGGGCAGCGTCAGGGCGGCCAGGCTCAGCGCGAGCAGGGAACGGCGGGGAGTTGACATGGGAATGGGTTCAGGATGAGGAGGAAAGGGTGTTGGCACGGGCCAGGGCCAGGGCCTCGTCGAGCACGGTGCGATCGCCCACCTGGTTGGCAAGGATCAGCACCAGCTTGGCCAGCAGCAGGTCGGCCTGCGCGTCGCTCAGATCGCGCTGGGCATCGATCAGGGCCTCGTAGAAGCCATCGGGGTCGGGGATGTTGGGGGTATGGATCAGGGGCATGGTGTCACTCACTGCTGGCCCAGGCAACGATCGAGCGCGGCGGCCACCTTGGCGGCGTCGAAAGCGCGCCAGCGCGCGGCCACATGCTGGTCGGGGCGGATCAGGTAGACGGTGCCGGGGCGGCCGTCGTAGCGCTCGGCGATCAGGCCGGCCGGGTCGGCCAGGTCCCGGCCGACGCAAACAAGCTGAACCAGCGCCGGGGCCAGGTCTTGCGGCGGCAGCGGACCGAAGCTCAGCAGGGTGAAGCCCCGACCGAAGCTGTCCAGCAGCCAGCCGCCCTGGCCCTGCGGGGCGTCGAGGCAGGGGCTGCCCGGGCGCATCGCGCTGTCGAAGGCCTCCTCGTCGGGCGTGTTCAGCGGCGAGGCGGCGTAATGGGTCGGCATCGACAGCCGGCCGCTGTTGACCAGCGGACGCGCGAAGGCCTCGGTCTTGGCCAGCTCCAGCACCGCGTCGCGCAGCCGCAGCGAGGCGCGGCTCTTGGGTGAGATGAAGTCGGTGGAGCGGGTGGAATTGAGGATGTTCTCGTCGGCCGCGGCGGCGCGCTCGGCGTGATAGCTGTCCAGCAGGGTTGCGGGCGCCACGCCGTCCAGCACGGCCTTGAGTTTCCAGCCGAGGTTGTCGGCATCCTGCACGCCGCTGTTGGCGCCGCGTGCACCGAAGGGCGAGACCTGATGGGCCGAGTCGCCGACGAAGAGCACGCGGCCATGGCGGAAGCGCTCCAGGCGCCGGCAGGCGAATTGGTAGACCGACACCCATTCCAGCTCGAACTCGACATCCGGCCCCAGCATGGCCTGGATGCGCGGGATCACCTTCTCCGGCTTCTTCTCCTCGGCCGGGTCGGCATCGCTGCCCAGCTGGAAGTCGATGCGCCAGACGCCGTCGCATTGCTTGTGCAAGAGCACCGACTGGCCGCGGTGGAACGGGGGGTCGAACCAGAACCAGCGCTCGGTGGGGAAGTCGGCCTTCATCACGACGTCGGCGATCAGGAAGCGGTCCTGGAAGACCTGACCCTCGAAGTCCAGGCCCAGCATGCCGCGGGTATCGCTGCCAGCGCCGTCGCAGGCCAGCAGGTAGTCGGCCTCCAGCGCGAAGCGGCCATCGGGCGTCTCGACCTGCAGGGCCAGGCCCTCGGGCCGCTGGGCCAGGGCCACCAGCTTGTGCTTCCAGCGCAGATCGATCAGCGGCTCGGCCTGGCAGGCCCGCACCAGGGCTTCCTCCAGGTGGTACTGCTGCAGATTGATCATCGCCGGCATGCGGTGCTGCTGCTGCGGCAGCAGGTCGAATTGGTAGGCCAGCTCGTCGCGGAAGAAGACCTTGCCGACCTGCCAGCGCACACCCCGCTCGGCCAGCCCGGCGCCCAGGCCCAGGCGCTCCCAGATCTCCAGCGTGCGCTTGGCGTAGCAGACCGCGCGCGAGCCCTGGCTGACGCTGTTGTTGTCGTCCAGCAGCAGCACGCGCAGGCCGCGCGCCGCGCAGTCCAGCGCCGCCGTCAGGCCCACCGGGCCGGCGCCGATGATCACGACCGGATGGCGCAAGACCCGGCCCTCGCGCTGCTCGGGGCTCTGGCCGTAGGCGTACTCGGGAAAGGTGTAGGTCTTCAACATGGCAGCACAGCCGCTCAGGCGGGCCGGAATTCCTGGTCATGCATCCAGGCGGCATGCTTGGGCGCGCGCTTGGTGGCGCTCCATTCCTCCAGCATCTCCCACTTGCAGGCATCGAGCTTGGCGTACATCGCGGGCGTGCCGACATCGGCCGCCAACTCGACGCGGTGGCCGTTGGGGTCGAAGAAGTAGATGCTCTTGAAGAGGGCGTGGTCGGTCACGCCGATCACCGCGATGCCCGCAGCCTGCAGCTCGGCCTTCTTGGCCTCCAGCTCGGCCACGCTGCCGACCTTGAAGGCGATGTGCTGCACCCACTCCGGGGTGTTCTCGTCACGGCCCATCGGCCTGGCCGTGGGCAACTCGAAGAAGGCCAGCACATTGCCGCCGCCGGCGTCGAGGAAGAGATGCATATAGGGATCGTCGGCCTTGGTCGACGGCACCCTGTCCTCGGCGATCGCGAGCACGAAGTCCATGCCCAGGTGCCGGCGGTACCACTCGACCGTGGTCTTGGCGTCTAGGCAGCGGTAGGCGACGTGGTGGATGCGTTCGATCTTCATCTGAGAATCCTATGGTCCGGAACGCAACCGGCGCTCCTTGATCCAGCAGAGCCCGCGGATCCGGCTCCGCCGGTCCGCCGGGCTCGCCCCCTTGAGGGGGCGCGCGCAGCGCGTAGGGGGTGGGCTTACTTCATGTCTTCCAGGGCCTTCCACATCTCGATGTCGCGCTCGGCGGTCCAGATGCGCGGATCGGGGAACTGGGTGGCCTCGTCATAGGCACGGGTCACGTCGAAGGGCATGCAGTGGGCGAAGATGACCCATTGGCCATACTTGGGCGCCAGCGCCTCGTAGGTTTCACGGTAGACGGTCTTCAGGTCGCGTCCGGCCGCGACACCGGCCCTGACGGCGGCATACAGCTCGGAGACGAAGGCGCGCGTGCCGGCCAGACCCGCGGCCACGTCGTCCGGACTCTGCAGCGCGCGACCGCGGCCCGGCACCAGCTTCTCGGGCCGCAGCGCGGCAATGTTGTCCAGGGTCTGCGGCCAGTCCTGGAAATAGGCATCGCCGGCATAGGGCGTGGCATCGAACTCGACCAGGTCGCCGCTGAACAACACCTTGTCCTGGGGCAGCCAGACCACCGTGTCGCCCTTGGTGTGGCCTCGGCCCAGCTGCAGGATCTGCACCTCGAGCTTGCCGAGGAACAGGGTCATCTTGCCGCTGAAGGTGATGCTGGGCCAGGTCATGCCCGGCGGCACCGACTCGACATTGCGGAACAGGCGCGGGAAGCGGCCGATCTCGCTGGCCTTGTCCTGCTCGCCGCGCTCGACGATCAGCTCATAGGTGTCCTGGCTGGCGATGATGTGCTCGGGCTCGTATGCGCTGGCGCCCAGCACCCGCACCGCGTGGTAATGGCTCAGCAGCACATACTTGATCGGCTTGTCGGTCACTTCGCGGATGCGGCGGATCACGTCCTGGGCCATCACCGGCGTGGCCTGGGTGTCGATCACCATCACCGCGTCGTCGCCGATCACGATGCCGGTATTGGGGTCGCCTTCGGCGGTGTAGGCCCAGGCATGGGCCGACAGCTGGTCAAAGCTGACCTGCTTTTCTTCGACATCGGCATGGGAGGCAAAGGTCTTCTGGCTCATTGCTGGGAGGTCTCCATCATTTAACCTAAGCAAATCAATTTGCTTAAAACGAATTCATGGCTTGATCTTAGTCATCACGTTTGTTAATGTCTAATCGATTGTTTTAAGTAGAAACCCTAGATGAACGAAAACAAGGCGTCGGCGGATCCCGCCGAGCGCGGCGGGCCGCGCGGCATCCAGAGCGTGGAGGTGGGCGGCCAGTTGCTGATCGCCCTGGCCCACCATGGGCGGCCGCTGGCGCTGAAGGACCTGGCGCGCGAGGCCGGCATGCCGCCGGCCAAGGCCCATCCCTATCTGGTGAGCTTCATCAAGCTGGGTCTGGTGGAGCAGGAGGCCGGCGGCGGCCGCTACGGCCTGGGACCGCTGGCCCTGCAGCTGGGCCTGATCAGCCTGCAGCAGTACGAGCCGGTGCGGCTGGCCACGCCGCGCATCGAGGAGTTGGCGCAGGCCCTGGGCCACACGGTGGCGATCGCGGTGTGGGGCAACCGCGGCCCCACCATCGTGCGCGTGGCCGAGGCGCCCAGCCCGGTGCACATCAGCATGCGCCATGGCACGGTGATGAGCCTGACCGGCACGGCGTCGGGACGGCTGTTCGCCGCCTACCTGCCGCGCGAACAGGTGCTGGCCGCCCTGCAGCAGGACGGCGGCCAGGCCGCCCTGCCGGCGGAGCTCGAGACGCTCGAGACGCATATGGCCCAGGCGCGGCTGCTGGGCATCGCGAGCTCGCAGGACGGGGTGGTGGCCGGCGTCAGCGCGCTGGCCGCGCCGGTGTTCGACGATCAGGGGCGGATGGTGCTGAGTCTCACGGCCATCGGCGCCAGCGGCAGCTTCGATCTGCGGCTGGACGGCGCGCTGGCGCAGGGGCTGCGCAAGACGGGCGCTGAGCTGTCGCGCCAGCTGGGCGGGCGGGCGCCATGAGCCGCACGGCCGAGCCGGCGCAGCGCCTGCGCGAGCTGGCCCGCGCCAGCCCCTGGTTCATGCGCGCGCTACGCGCGGCCCGGGAGCATGCCCCCATGCCGTGGTGCATCGGTGCGGGCGCGGTGCGCAACCTGGTCTGGGACGCCTTGCACGGCCATGCCCAGCCCTCGGCATTGGCCGACATCGACCTGGCCTTCTTCGATGCGGCGGACCTGACCCAGACCCGCGACATGGCGCTGCAAGCAGCCCTCGGCCGCGCCGCGCCCGGCCTGCCCTGGGAAGTTACCAACCAGGCCGGCGTGCACCTCTGGTTCGAACGCTGCTTCGGCCATCCGGTCGAAGCGCTGCGCACGCTGGAGGATGCCGTCGCATCCTGGCCGGAATATGCCACCGCGGTGGGGCTGCGGCTGGAAGCCGACGACGCGCTGACGGTAATCGCGCCGCTGGGCCTGGCCGACCTGTTCGGCATGGTGGTGCGACGCAACCCGCGGCGCGTCAGCCCGGCCGCCTATGCGCAACGTGTCGCGCAGAAGAACTATGCGGCGCGCTGGCCGCGGGTCACGGTGCTGCCGGCCTGAGGCGCGAGGCTCAGATGACGATGCGCGAACCGGCCCGCAGGATCGCCAGTTGCTCGGCTTCCTGCTCGCGGGAGTAGGAATAGGGGTAGAGGCTGCGCACCGATGCGCTGAGCTCGGGACGTCCGCCATAGCGCGCGATCTGCTGCTCGACATACTCGAAGTCCAGGCTCATCAGCACCGCCGGCGCCTGGACGCACAGATTCATGCGCTCTTCACTGCAGACCTTGAAGTCCAGCATGCGCCGGTAATAAGGCACATGGCGCGGATTGACCTCGATCACCAGGCTTTGCACCCCGCGCAGCCGATAGGCATGCAGATAGGCGCTGTGAAACAGGGCCGCCAGCACCCGCTTGGAGGCCACCTCGGCATCCAGGGCCAGCTGGGTGAACTCGCAGACCTGGTGGCCGCGCTCGCGCAGCATGGCCAACTCGTCCGGGAACACGATGTCGGCATTGAGCCCGCGGGGGGAGTCGAAACGCACGCCCAGCGTGCCCAGGGTCTGCCCCAGCGCATCGGAAGCGCTCAGCACCACCAGCTGGGACTCGGCCTCCGCCGCCGTGCTGACGCGCTGGTAGCCGCGCTGCGCGTAGCGTCGCTGCACCAGCTGGCCGGCCTGGTGCCGATGCTGGTGGCTGTGGGCCGCATGAACCGCAAAACCACTTCCAGCGCCGAAATGCCGCAGGCCTGGAATAGGACCCAGAACGGCCTGCTGGCCGATTGCGACGCTGTCGTGCTGCATGAAATCCTTAACTGCTGGACGGTAGCGGGCTAGTCTAGCGGCCGAATCTGTAACAGAGTGCGGAATACATGTCGCCAAAACAACTGACACAAAACACTTACACCTTCAAGCCCCACCCAAGGGGGTAACCCTCATATTGTCAAAAATGGGCCTGCGCCGATTGGCGCCACGGAATATACAAAGCCAGCCAAGCGCGGCGAGGCATCGGCGTAGGACTCGTGTCCAGGGCTTCTGCCCAGGTCTCTTGTCCGGCCATTTCGGCTCGATCCCGGCGGCCGGTGCTCACACCTCCAGCCATTCCTTGCGGATGTAATTGTTGGCACGCAGATCCGCCGGCGTGCCCTCGAAGACGATGCGGCCATGGCCCATCACATAGCAGCGCTCGGAAATCTCCAGCGCGATCGCCAGCTTCTGCTCGACCAGCAGCACCGCGACGCCGCGTGACTTCAGGGTCTTCAGGTACTCGGCCACCAGCTCGACGATCTTGGGCGCCAGGCCCTCGGTGGGCTCGTCGATCATGATCAGGTCCGGATCGCCCATCAGCGTGCGGCACAGCGTCAGCATCTGCTGCTCACCGCCGGAGAGCACGCCGGCCTCGGTGTGCTGACGCTCCTTCAGGCGCGGAAACATGCGGTACATGTCGTCGAAGCTCCAGCGCCCGCCCTTCTGCTTCCGGCCGCCCTTCTGCCCCAGCAGCAGGTTCTGGTGCACGGTCAGCTTGGGGAAGATGTCGCGGTTTTCCGGCACATAGCCGAGGCCCTGGTGCGCGATCTCGTAGGCCTTCCGGCCCAGCAGCTCCTGCGCGCCGAAACGCACCGAGCCCTGGCCGTCCACCTGGCCCATGATGGTCTTGACCGTGGTGGAGCGGCCCGAACCGTTGCGCCCCAGCAGGCTGACGATCTCGCCGGGACGCACCTCCATCGTCACGCCGTGCAGCACATGGCTCTTGCCGTAGAAGGCGTGGACATTGTCGAGTTTCAGCAGTCGGCCCTGGCTCATGCATGCGCTCCCGCTGCTTGCTGCTCGGCCAGCACCGAGCCGAGATAGGCCTCCTGCACGCGCGCATTGGCACGCACCGCCTCCGGCGTGTCGAAGGCGATCACCTCGCCATAGACCAGCACCGCGATCTTGTCGGCCAGGCCGAACACCACGCCCATGTCATGCTCCACGGTCAGCAGGGTCTTGCCCTCGGTGACCTCGCGGATCAGCTGGATGAAGCGCTTGGTCTCGCTCTTGCTCATGCCCGCGGTCGGCTCGTCCAGCAGGATCACGCTGGAGCCGCCGGCGATCGTGATGCCGATCTCCAGCGCGCGCGCCTCGGCATAGGTGAGGTTCATCGCCAGCACGTCGCGCTTCTTGTCGAGCTTGATCATCTCCAGCACCCGCTCGGCCCGTTCGTTGGCATCGTCGAGATCGGCCAGGAACTTCCAGAAGGCGTAGCGGTAGCCCATCGACCACAGCACCGCGCAGCGGATGTTCTCGAACACCGACAGGCGCGTGAACAGGTTCGAGACCTGGAAGCTGCGCGACAGGCCGCGGCGGTTGATCTCGTAGGGCTTCATGCCGTCGATGCGCTGGCCATGCAGGCGGATCTCGCCGCTGGAAAGACCGAAGCGGCCGCTGATCAGGTTGAACAGCGTGCTCTTGCCCGCGCCGTTGGGGCCGATGATGGCGACCCGCTCGCCGGGCAACACCCGCAGCTGGGCGCCGCGGATGATCTCGCTCTTGCCGAAGCTCTTGCGCACATCGAGCAATTCCAATGCGTAGCCGCTGCTCATCAGAGCGCCTCCCGACGTTTGATCTCTTTCTCGATCTCTTCCTGGATCCGGTCCCACTCGCGCTTGAACTGGCGCCGCGCCAGCTCGAACAGCCCGGCGCCCACCAGCAGGGTCAGGGTCGAACCCAGCCAGGCGTCGACGCCATGCGCATTGATCGTCGCGCCCATGAAGGGCAGTTGCGGACCCAGCGCCTCGTTGAGCTGCAGGTGGTAGAGCATCTCGATCATCGCGGCGCCGCCCACCAGCATGGTCAGCGCGGTGCCGAACAGCGCGAGGTAGGAAGTCCAGAGCCGGCCCAGCTTGCCGAAGGCCGCGACGCGCAGATTCATCATGATCAGGCTGGCGATGCCGCCCGGCGCATACATCACCATGAAGAGGAAGATCAGGCCCAGGTAGAGCAGCCAGGCCGTGGTCAGCTCGGACAGGAGCACGCCCGCCAGCACCATCAGCACCGCGCCGATGATGGGGCCGAAGAAGAAGGTGGCGCCGCCCAGGAAGGTGAACAGCAGGTAGGCGCCCGAGCGCGCCGCCCCCACCACCTCGGCGGTGACGATCTCGGTGTTGAGCGCGCTCAGGGCGCCCGCGATGCCGGCGAAGAAGCCCGAGATCGTGAAGGCCATCAGGCGCACCCAATGGGTGTCGTAGCCGATGAACTCGACCCGCTCGGGGTTGTCGCGCACCGCATTGAGCATGCGGCCCAGCGGCGTGCGCGTCAGCGCGAACATCAGGCCCGTGCAGACGAAGCAATACAGCGCCACCAGGTAGTAGACCTGGATCTGCGGGCCGAAGCTGATGCCCAGCACCGGCTTGCCGACCACGCGATTGCTGGAGATACCACCCTCGCCGCCGAAGAACTCCGGCAGCATCAGCGACATGGACCAGACCAGCTCGCCCAGGCCCAGCGTGATCATCGCGAAGGGCGTGCCGGCCTTCTTGGTCGACACATAGCCCAGCAGGGCCGCGAAGAAGAGGCCGGCCGCGCCGCCCGCCAGGGGTACCAGGCTGACCGGGATGGCCCAGGCGCCGCCGCCCACCTGGTTGAGCGTGTGGATGGCCAGGTAGGCGCCCAGGCCGCTGTAGACCGCATGGCCGAAGCTGAGCATGCCGCCCTGTCCAAGCAGCATGTTGTAGGCCAGGCAGGCGATGATGCCGATGCCCATCTGGGTCAGCATGGTCTGGGCCAGACCGCTGGTCCAGATCAGCGGCGCCACGATCAGCGCCAGGGCGAACAGGCCCCAGATGATCCAGCGGCCGACGTTATGGGGCTTGAAGTGGTAGTGGCTGCGGCTCGTGGGCCAGGCGGCCGCCCCAAGGGAGGCCTGCGCCCCCCCGGGGAGCAGTGAGCGCAGTGAATGTGGGGGCTTCATGGCTTCAGTCCTCGCGAGTGCCCAGCAGGCCCTTGGGCCGGAAGATCAGGATCAGCACCATCAGCAGATAAGGCAGGATCGGCGCCACCTGCGCCAGCGTGAGTCTGAGCAGCGGATAGCCCGGCGTGCCGGGGCCGATCTGGGCGCCCCAGCTGTTGAACAGCGAGGCCAGCGAGCCATCCACGGTCAGCGGCAGGGTCTGCAGCAGGCCGATCAGGATGGAGCCGACGAAGGCGCCCGCCAGCGAGCCCACGCCGCCGACCACCACCACCACGAAGATGATGGAGCCGACGATGGCCGCCATGGCCGGCTCGGTGACGAAGGTGATGCCGCCGATCACCCCGGCCAGCGCCGCCAGCGCGCAGCCGCTGCCGAACACCAGCATGAAGACCCGCGGCACGTTGTGCCCCAGGGCCTCGACCATCTCCGGGTGGCTCAGCGCCGCCTGGATCACCAGGCCGATGCGGGTGCGCGTCAGCAGCAGCCACAGGGCCAGCAGCATCAGCAGGGCCACCCCCATCATGAAGACGCGGGTGAGCGGGAAGTTCGAGCACATGGCCTGGGCGCACAGCGCCGCGGGCGCGCCGCCGAGCACGATGGACAGCCCCTCGAGCGGATGCTGCACGATGCTGAAGGCCGGTCCCTGCAGGGCCGACGGCGGCGTGAAGGGCACGGCCGTGCGCCCCCAGATCAGCTGCACCACCTCCAGGATCACATAGGACACGCCGAAGGTGATCAGCAGCTCGGGCACATGGCCGAACTTGTGCACCCGGCGCAGCGCCAGGCGCTCGAAGGCCGCGCCCGCGAAACCCACCAGCAGCGGCGCGAGGAACAGCGCCGGCCAGAAGCCGAGGAGCTTGACCAGGCTGTAGGCGATATAGGCGCCCAGCATGTAGAAGCTGGCATGGGCGAAGTTCAGCACGCCCATCATGCTGAAGATCAGGGTCAGGCCGGAGCTGAGCATGAACAGCAGCAGTCCGGAGGACAGACCGTTCAGGACATTGATGAGGATTTGATCCACGGGGTCGTCTGGGAAAAACGGCGGCGGCCGCGTGTTGGGAAGACGCGAGTCCGGGGCGGCGGCCGCGCCGCCCCGGCCCGCACAGCGCGTGGATTTACGACCGCTTCATCTGGCACGAGGTCGGCGTGCTCGAGACATAGGGCTCGAAGGTCTTGACCGGCACGAAGGTCATGCCGGTCTTCTCGGGGCTGTAGCTGTTCTTGGCATCGGTCTTCTGCCACACCGACAGGTACAGGGTCTGCTGCAGCTGGTGGTCGGCCTTGCGCATCTCGACCTCGCCGTTGAAGCTCTTGGTCTTCATGCCCTCCATCACCGCCGCCACCTTGACCGGGTCGGTGCTCTTGGCCTTGGCCATGGCCTCGCCCAGCAGGGTGTAGATGTGGATCACGCTGCCGGTATAGAAGTCCGAGTTGAACTTGTCCTGGAACTCCTGCTGCCACTTGGACATCTGGCCGCCCATGTTGTAGTGGTTGTAGGAGATCTGATAGACCCGGCCGGCCGAACCCGTGCCCAGCGCCGTGGGCGTGCCGGTGACGCCGGCGTAATAGGTGAAGAACTTGCCGTTGAAGCCGGCCTCGTTGGCGGCCTTCACCAGCAGGGCCAGGTCCGAGCCCCAGTTGCCGGTGATCACGGTGTCGGCACCGCTGGCCTTGATCTTGGCCACATAGGGCGCGAAGTCGCGCACCTGGGCCAGCGGATGCAGGTCCTCGCCGGCGATCTTCACGTCGGGGCGCTTACGGGCCAGCATCTCCTTGGCGTACTTGGCGACCTGGTGGCCGTGGGCATAGTTCTGGTTCAGCAGGAACACGCTCTTGATGTCGGGCTGCTCCTTCATGAAGGTGGTCATGGCCTCCATCTTCATCGAGGTATCGGCATCGGTGCGGAAATGCCAGTAGCTGCACTTGCTGTTGGTCAGGTCGGGATCGACCGCCGAGTGGTTCAGGTACAGCACCTCCTTGCCGGGGTTGCGCTCGTTGTGCTTGTTGACCGCGTCGATGATGGCCAGCGCCGCGCCCGAGCCATTGCCCTGGGTCACATAGCGCACGCCCTGGTCGATCGCCGACTTCAGCGCGTTCAGGCTCTCGGCCGGGCTCAGCTTGTTGTCGATCGGGATGATCTCGAACTTCACGCCCGCGGGGTTGGTCGCGTTGAACTTCTCGGCGAAGAACTGGAAGCTCTTCACCTGGTTCTGGCCCACCGGTGCCATCAGGCCCGACAGCGGATCGATCCAGGCGATCTTCACGGTCTCGCCCTTCTGTGCATGGGCGGCCGCGCCGCTGGCAACGAGGGCCGCCGCCAGGGTGGCTTTCAGGACATGCTTGCTGCTATACATCGTTGTCTCCTCTTTGGTTTGCAAGGCGAGTAAAGCTTATGGCCCCGGGACCGCAACACGGCCTCGGGATATGCCCTGGGGTCGGGGCAATCAGACGGTGGGCAGGCGATAGCCCTTGAACTGCTCGCGCAGCCTGAGCTTTTGCACCTTGCCGGTGGCGGTGTGCGGGATCTCGGCGACGAAGGCGACGTCGTCCGGGATCTGCCACTTGGCGATCTTGCCTTCGTAGAAGGCCAGCATCTGCTCGCGCGTCAGCGCCGCATCGGGCTTCTTGACGACCACCAGCAGCGGCCGCTCGTCCCATTTCGGATGCAGCGCGGCGATCACCGCGGCCTCGTGCACGGCCGGATGGGCCATCGCGATGTTCTCCAGCTCGATCGAGCTGATCCATTCGCCGCCGGACTTGATCACGTCCTTGCTGCGGTCGGTGATCTGCATGAAGCCGTCGGCATCGATCGTGGCCACGTCGCCGGTCGGGAACCAGCCCGGCTGGCCGTCCACCGCCACCAGGGGCGAGGCGTCCTGGCGGAAGTAGCTGCCGATCACCCAATGGCCGCGCACGACCAGGTTGCCCGAGCTCTTGCCGTCCCAGGGCAGGGAGCGCCCCTCATCGTCGATCACCGCCATGTCGATGCCGTAGATCACCTTGCCCTGCTTCTCCAGGATGTGGCGCTGGGCTTCGGCGGGCAGCTGCAACTGCTTGGCGTTCAGCTTGCACAGGGTGCCCAGCGGCGACAGCTCGGTCATGCCCCAGGCGTGGATCACCTCGACGCCATAGTCGTCCATCAGGGTGGCGAGCATGGCCGGCGGGCAGGCCGAACCGCCGATCACGGTGCGCTTGAAGGTGCTGAACTTCAGCTGGTTGGCCTTCATATAGTTCAGCAGGCCCAGCCAGACCGTGGGCACGCCGGCGCTGAAGGTCACGCCCTCGTTCTCGAACAGGTCGTAGAGCGACTTGCCGTCCAGATGCGGCCCGGGGAACACCACCTTGGCGCCGACGATGGCCATGCTGTAGGGCAGGCCCCAGGCATTGACATGAAACATCGGCACGACCGGCAGGATCACGTCCTTGCTGGAGCAGTCCATCGCATCCGGCAGGGCCGCGCCGTAGGCATGCAGCACGCTGGAGCGGTGGCTGTAGACGGCGCCCTTGGGATGGCCGGTGGTGCCCGAGGTGTAGCAGATGCTGGAGGCGGTGTTCTCGTCGAACTGCGGCCAGGCATAGTTGCCGTCCTCGGCCGCGATCAGCTCCTCGTAGCACAGCAGGTCCGGGATGCCGGTCTCGGCAGGCATGTGGGCCCGGTCGCTCATCAGCACGAAGTGGCGCACGCTGCTCAGCTGCGGACGCAGCTTCTCGATCAGCGGCAGGAAGCCGAGGTCGAAGCACAGCACCTTGTCCTCGGCGTCGCCGGCAATCCAGGCGATCTGCTCGGGGAACAGGCGCGGGTTGATGGTGTGGCAGACCAGGGCGGAGCCCGAGCTGCCGTAGTAGATCTCCAGGTGGCGATAGCCGTTCCAGGCCAGCGTGCCGATGCGGTCGCCGCTCTCGCAGCCCAGCCGCGCCAGGGCCTGGGCCAGCTTGCGCGAACGCAACTCGGCGTCGCGCCAGGTGTAGCGGTGCAGGTCGCCTTCGCAGCGCTTGCTGACGATCTCGGTATCGCCCGAATGCTTGGCCGCATGCTGAATCAGGGACGAAATCAGCAAAGGCATGGACATCATCTGGCCCAGCAGCGCCATCGGCGGTCTCCTTGTGTTATGCGGTCTCGGCGGACCTGGTTCGGGCCAGTTTAAACCTGGCTTCGCGGGCCCCTGAGTCACCCTCGTTACACAGCCGGGCCTGCTTTACTCAGGGTATTCACTGCGAACGGGTGCAAGCCATGGCGCATGCACCGGGACGGGTTGATCCGAACCAGCTCGAAGTCCGCATGAACCTGGACAATATCGACCAGGCGCGCGAGCCGCGGTCGGCGAGCCGATCGGCGGCCCCCGCTCGGGAATGCCGGGGGCAGCCAAGGCGCGCCGACAAGGCTTAAGCCCCAGCTAAGCAGGGGCCAGGGGCGGCTGGCTACACTGGCTGCAATGACAGCCTCCGAACCCCTGCCCGGCCTGATAGCGAACGGCCCCGCGGCCTCCTGGCCCAACCGCTTCGCCGGTCTGGGCGACGAGTTCTACACCGCGCTACCGGCCCAGGGCCTGCCCGATCCGCATTGGGTGGCGACCAGCCCGGCCTGCGCCGAACTCCTGGGCTGGCCCGCCGACTGGTGGCAGCGCGAGGACTGGCAGGCGCTGCAGCTGCTGTCCGGCAACGCCGTCTGGCCCGGCATGCGGCCGCTGGCCACGGTCTACAGCGGCCACCAGTTCGGCGTCTGGGCCGGCCAGCTGGGCGATGGGCGCGCGCTGCTGCTGGGCGAGCTGGACACGCCGTCCGGCCCGCTGGAGCTGCAACTCAAGGGCGCCGGCCTGACGCCCTACTCCCGCATGGGCGACGGCCGCGCGGTGCTGCGCTCCTCGATCCGCGAGTTCCTCTGCTCCGAGGCCATGTATGGCTTGGGCATCCCGACCACGCGCGCGCTGGCCATCACCGGCTCGGCGCTGCCGGTGCGGCGCGAAACGATGGAGAGCGCCGCGGTGGTGACGCGCGTGGCCCCCAGCTTCATCCGCTTCGGCCATTTCGAGCATTTCGCCCACCATGGCCTGCACGAGCAATTGCGGCGGCTGGCCGATTTCTTCATCGCCCAGTACGCGCCGGAATGCCGCGACGCGCCGGTGCCGGTCGCCGCCCTGCTGGAAAAGGTGACGCGCCAGACCGCCGAGCTGCTCGCGCAATGGCAGGCCGTCGGCTTCTGCCACGGCGTGATGAACACCGACAATATGTCGATGCTGGGCCTGACCATCGACTATGGCCCCTTCGGTTTCATGGACGGCTTCGATCCCGGTCATGTCTGCAATCACAGCGACCACCAGGGCCGCTATGCCTACGCAAGCCAGCCCAATGTGGCGTTCTGGAATCTGCACGCGCTGGCCCAGGCCCTGCTGCCGCTGGTCGGCGGCGACGGCGAACCGCTGCTGGCCGCGCTGGAGGCCTACCGGAGCGCCTTCCCGGCTGCCTTGATGCGCCGGATGCGCGCCAAGCTGGGCCTGCGCGACGCGCGCGACGAGGACCGGGCGCTGGTCGACGACTGGCTCAAGCTGATGGCCACCGGCCGGGTCGACTTCACGATCGCGTTCCGGCGCCTTGGCGCCTTCGCGCGGGACGGTGCCGACGCGCCGCTGCGCGACCTGTTCCTCGACCGCACGGCCTTCGATGCCTGGGCCGGGCGCTATCGCGCTCGCCTGGCCGCGGAGCACAGCGTCGACGCCGAGCGGCATGCCCGCATGCTGGCGACCAATCCGGCCGTGGTGCTGCGCAACCATCTGGCCGAGGGCGCGATCCGGCAGGCCCAGGCCGGCGATTTTGGCGAGGTCGCCCGGCTGCTGGAAGTTCTGCAGCGGCCGTTCGACGAGCCGGCATCGGCCGCCGACGCCGACTTCCCGCCCGACTGGGCGCAAACCCTGGAAGTGTCCTGTTCATCATGAGCCGGCCTCCCGGCGGGCGCGACCACCCCGTCAGCGTCACGCCCGCCTCCATTCCGCCGCGATAAACTTTCGGTCCAAATGAAGCTACTCCTGGATTTCCTGCCGCTGATCCTGTTCTTCGGCACCTTCAAGGTCGCCGAGGGCCAGGCCGCGGCCGCGGCCGCCTTCGCCACCGAGCATTTCGGCTTTCTGGTCTCCGGCGGCCAGGTCGGCGCGGGCGAGGCCCCGGTGCTGCTGGCCACCCTGGTGGTGATGGTCGCCACCCTGCTGCAGGCCCTGATCCTGAAGCTGCGCGGCAAGAAGATCGACCTGATGCTGTGGATCAGCCTGGCCCTGGTCGTCGTGCTGGGCGGCGCCACCGTCTGGTTCCACAACGAGACCTTCATCAAGTGGAAGCCCAGCGGCCTGTACTGGGCCATGGCCCTGGTGTTCTTCGCCAGCCAGACCTTCTTCCGCAAGAATCTGCTGCAGGCCATGCTGGGCGCCGAGCTGCAGCTGCCGGCCACCGTGTGGAAGCGCCTGAACTGGGCCTGGGTGAGCTTCTTCGCCGCGATGGGCGTGCTCAACCTCTATGTGGCCTACAACTTCTCGACCTCGGCCTGGGCCAACTTCAAGGTCTTCGGCGCCACCGGCCTGATGCTGATCTTCACCCTGGCCCAGGGCCTGTACATGAGCAAGTACCTGAGCGACACGCCGGAAAAGCGCGACGAAGCATGAGCCTGCTGACCGATATCGAAAGCCGCCTGTGCGCGGCGCTGCAGCCCACCGCGCTGGAATTGCGCGACGACAGCGCCCAGCATGCCGGCCATGCCGGCGCGCGCGAAGGCGGCCATTTCCATGTGCTGATCGTCAGCGAGCGCTTTAGGGATCTGCCTCGGGTGGCCCGACATCGGCTCGTATATGATGCCCTCGCCGAGCTGATGCAGCGCGGCATCCACGCGCTGGCCATCGACGCCCGCACGCCGGAATGACGCTGCCACAAGCCGCACCCCGCGCCGCACGGCGCCTTTTTCATTCTTTGCCGACCTACATCCCCATGAAGAAGTTTGTGCTCGCCGCCTCCGTCGCGGCCCTGTCCGCTGCGCTCCTGCCCGTGTCGGCCAGCGCGCAGAACATCGCCGTCGTCAATGGCAAGGCCGTGCCCAAGGCACGCGCCGAACTGCTGATCGACCAGGTCACCAAGAGCGGCCAGCAGCAGCGTTCGCCGGAGCTGGAAGCCCAGGTCAAGGACGAGGTCGTGCTGCGCGAGATCTTCATCCAGGAAGCCGAGAAGCGCGGCATTCCCGCCAGCGGCGACTACAAGGCCCAGATGGAACTGGCCCGCCAGAGCATCCTGATCCGCGAGCTGTTCGCCGACTACGCCAAGAAGAACCCGGTCACCGACGTCGAGGCCCGCGCCGAGTACGACAAGTTCAAGGCCCAGAACAGCGGCACCGAGTACCGCGCCCGCCACATCCTGGTCGAGAAGGAAGAAGAGGCCAAGGCCCTGATCGCCCAGATCAAGAACGGCGCCAAGTTCGAAGACCTGGCCGGCAAGAACTCCAAGGACCCCGGCTCCGCGGCCAATGGCGGCGACCTGGACTTCGCCAACCCCAGCGGCTTCGTGCCCGAGTTCAGCGCCGCCATGACCGCGCTGAAGAAGGGCGAGATGACCCCGGAGCCGGTGAAGACCCAGTTCGGCTACCACATCATCAAGCTGGAAGACACCCGCGACGCCCAGTTCCCGGCCTTCGACGACGTCAAGCCGCAGATCCTGCAGCGTCTGGGTCAGCAGAAGCTGGCCACCTTCCAGGCCGACCTGAAGAGCAAGGCCAAGACGGACTACAAGTTCGCTCGCTGATCTCCGCGCCTAGCGCCGAACCCGCGATCGTGCCAGCTCGGCGTCGCGGGTTTTTTTACGCCCCCATGCCCGCCACCCGATTCGCCCGCCGCATCCTGCCCCGCCCCGACGCCCTGGCGCAAACGCCCGGCCTGCGCTGGCTCGGACATTACCTGGCGCCGCGCCCCTGGCTGTGGGTCGCGCACCGGCGCCGCGTCGCGCTGGGGGCGGCGCTGGGCCTGGCCATGGGCGTGATCCCGCTGCCGACGCAGATGCTGTTCGCGGCCCTGATCGCCATCGTGTTCCGCGCCAATGTGGCGGCCGCGGTCGCCGCGACCTGGCTGACCAACCCCTTCACCCTGCTGCCGATCTGGACCCTGGCGGTCGCGCTGGGCCGCCTGGTGGTGGGCAACGGCGAACCGGTCGTGGCGCCGGTCATGCCGGAGTTCGACTGGGCCGCCCCGATGAGCTGGGGCCCCTCGCTGTGGGGCTGGCTGCAGACCCTGGGCAAGCCGCTGCTGGTGGGTCTGCCCCTGGCCGGCGTGCTGCTCGGCGCCCTCGCCTACCTGGCCGTCTATCTGGGCTGGTGGGCGGTGATCCGCGGCGAACGCTGGCGCCGCCTCAGGCAACGACAGCAGCGTCGCTGAGCGCGTCGGCCACCAGGTGGCCGGCATCGATGCGCAGCTGCCGCTGGCAGCGCGCGGCGATGCCGGTATCGTGGGTCACCAGCACCAGGGTCGTGCCGGCCTCGCGGTTCATCTCGAACATCAGCTCCATCACCGCGGCACCGGTGGCGAAGTCCAGGCTGCCGGTCGGCTCGTCCGCCAGCAGCAGGGCGGGCCTCAGCACGAAGGCGCGCGCCAGCGCCACGCGCTGCTGCTCGCCGCCCGACAGCACGCGCGGGTAATGCCCGAGCCGCTGCCCCAGCCCCACGCGCTGCAGCATCTGCGTGGCCTGGGCGCGCGCATCACGCTCGCCGCGCAGTTCCAGCGGCAGCATCACGTTCTCCAGCGCGGTCAGGTTGGCCAGCAGCTGAAAGCTCTGGAACACGAAGCCCAGATGGCGGGCGCGCAGCGCGGCGCGCTGGTCCTCGTCCAGCACGAACAGGTCCTGACCGGCCAGCCGCACCGTGCCGGCGCTCGGCTTGTCCAGGCCGGCGAGGATGGCCAGCAAGGTGCTCTTGCCCGAGCCGGAGGCCCCGACGATGGCCACGGATTCACGCGGCGCCAGCGTGAAGGAGATGTCATGCAGAATCGTCAGCATGCCGCCAGCGTCTTGCACCTGCTTGGCTACGCCTTGAACTTCAATGATGGCTTCGGACATGGATGAAATGGATACGGGGATGACACGCCGCGCGTGGATGCTGGACTGTAGCTTGCTGGCGCTCGGCCTGGCCCTGCCGGGCCTGGCGGGCGCCGAAACGCGCCCGCAGCGCCTGCTGGTGCTGGGCGACAGCCTGTCGGCCGAGTATGGCATCGCGCGCGGCAGCGGCTGGGTGGCGCTGCTGCAGCAGCGCCTGGCGACGCACAAGCCCCCCGTCGAGGTGGTGAACGCCAGCATCAGCGGCGACACCACCGCGGGCGGGCGCTCGCGCCTGCCGGGCCTGCTCGGCCAGCACCGGCCCAGTCATGTGGTGATCGAGCTGGGCGGCAACGATGCGCTGCGCGGCCTGCCGCTGAAGGGCACGCAGGACAACCTGCTGGCCATGGTGCGCGCCGCCAAGACGGCCGGCGCCAAGGTACTGCTGGTGGGCATGCAGCTGCCGCCCAACTATGGCGCCAGCTATGGGCGCGATTTCGCGGCGCTGTTCGAGCGCGTGGCCAAGTCCGAACAGACCGCACTGACGCCCTTCCTGCTGAAGGGCGTGGCCGACCGGCCGGATGCCGAGGACTGGTTCCAGGGCGACCGCATCCACCCGCTGGCCAAGGCCCACCCGCTGATGCTGGAGCAGGTCTGGCAGGGGCTCAAGCCCCTGCTCTGAGGCCTACTGCGCCTGCTGCGAGCGACCGTTCGCTTCGCCGCGGCCGCGGCCCCGCTCCCGTTCGCCCCGCTCACCCCGATCCCCTCGCTCGTCCTGGCGCGGCGGGGTGACGGCCGGCCGCGGCGGGCCGGGATTGTTGTCGCGGGCCTGTGGCGGCGGCGCGGCCTCGCGGCGCGGCGGCTCGACGCGCTGCGGCATCGGCTGAGGCATCGGCTGCGGCACCGGCATGGCGCGCTCGGGTGCGGGCATCGGCGCGCGCGGCAACTCGGCCGCGGGCTGCTGCGGGCGTTCACGCGGACGCTCCGGCTGCGCTCGCTCGGCCCGTGGCATGTGCTCGCGCTCGCGCTGACGCAGCTGCGGCAACTCGTCGGTCGGCCGCGCCGGCTGTTCGGGCCGCACGCCCTGCCACTGCGGACGCTCGCCACGGTCCGCGTCCCTGGCGGGTCGTTCGGCTCGATCAGGACGCTCCGGGCGTTCCGGACGCTCCTGCCGTTCGATGCGCGGCGGCAGCTGGGGCCGATCGGCACGGTCGGGGCGCTCGGGGCGCTCGGCGCGATCCCCCCCGTCCGGCCGCTCGCGCCGCCGGGGTTCGAATGCCGGCTGCGGGCGCGTTTCGCGCGGCTGGACCAACGGCAGATCGCCGCGGCCGGGCGCCTGCGCCAGCGGCTTCAGGGGACCGGCCTCCGTCGGACGGTAAGGCATGGGGCGCCCGCCCTGGGCCGGCATGGCGCTGACGGCGCCGACCACTTCCAGATTGCGGTGCGGGCGCGGCGAGCCGGGGCGGTCGGGACGCTCCGATCCCTGTCCGGGCCGGCCGGGCCGGACCACGGTGACCGGGTCATGGTCGCGGTTCAGGCGCTGCCAGTAGCCATGGCTGTGGCGATAGCTCGGCGCATAGGCCTCGCGCGGCGCCAGCGGCACCCAGCCGTAACGCGGTGGCGGCGGACGCCCTCCGCCGACATTGACGCCGACGCTCACCGCCGGCGCACCGACCCAGGCCACCAGGGCCGGCGCATAGACCGGCCGCGCGACATAACGCCCCGGCGCCCAGCACCAGCGGCCGCCCCAATGCACCCAGCGGCCGTAATGGAAGGGCGCGAAGCCCCAGGGCGCATCGTCCACCCAGGTCCAACCCCAGCTCACCGACCAGACCCAGCGGCCATAGCGATAGGGGGCCCAGCCCACGGCCACCACGCTGGGCGCCCAGAGCGGACCGTAGTCGCTGCTCTGCTCCCAGCGGCCATAGCGGTCCAGATCCTCCGCGCCGGTCATCTCGGGCGAGACATAGCCATGCGCCAGATGCCGGCCCTCCGCCTCGCGCTGCGCCAGCAGCCAGTCGGAGAATTCGTCGCGCGCCAGTTTCTGGCGTTCGGCGCGCGGGCCGTCGGCCCACCAGAACTCGGCCTGCTCGCCGGCATTGATCCACACCGGTCCGGCCTCCGGCGCGCGCGAGTCGAAACGCAGGCTGCCCTCCCAGCTCAGACCGCGGCTGCCGCGCTCCAGCTGGTCGATGCGGTACAGGCCCTCGCGCTCGGCCGTGAAACGGCCCTCGCGGGTGCGCAGCCGGTAGTCGTTGACCTCCTCGCGGCTGCGCAGGCGCAGCGCGGCGGCACCCTTGTCCAGCACCAGCTCGACCCGCTCGTCGTCCAGGCGGCTGAACTCGAGATCGGAGTCCTCGTCCAGCCACAGACTGGTGGAGCCGACGCGCAGCGTGACGCGGCTGCGCTCCTCGGTGCGCAGGCGGTCGCCGGCGGCAATGGTCTGGTTGCGGGTCACACGGGTCCATTCCCGTGCCTCGGTGTCGAACAGCCAGGCCTCGCCGCTGATCTCGGCCACCCGGCCGGCCCGCGCCGGCGGATCGTTGTCGTCCCGCTCGGCGGCGACCCAGGCCGGCACCGCGCATAGCGCCAGCAGCAGGCCGATGCGACGCAACAGGCGCAGCCAGGATGCGACGGATGGGGGCAGGGCGCGCATGACGGTCTCCTCGATATGCCGATATAACGCCGGCCGGACGCCACGGGCCGACCCGTTTACATTTTTTTGCCTCGTGAACCCGGGCGGGACTCAGTCGTCGGCGTTCGGGTCCAGCTCGGGAAACAGCACCGCGGTGTAGCCGAAACGGCTGAAATCACGCACCCGCATCGGGTACAGCAGGCCCTGCAGATGGTCGCATTCATGCTGGACGACGCGGGCATGGAAACCCTCGGCCTCGCGCTCGACCGGCCGACCGTCCAGGTCCTGGCCGGTGTAGCGGATGCGGGCGAAGCGCGGCACCACGCCGCGCAGGCCGGGCACCGACAGGCAGCCCTCCCAGCCCTCCTCCTCGACCTCGGAGAGCGGCGTGATCAGCGGATTCAGCAGCACGGTCAGCGGCACCGGCGGCGCCTCCGGATAGCGTTCGTTGCGCTCGAAACCAAAGATCACCAGCTGCAGGTCCACGCCGATCTGCGGCGCGGCCAGGCCGGCGCCATTGGCGGCCTTCATCGTGTCCATCATGTCGGCCACCAGTTCGCGCAGCGCGGGCGTGCCGAACTCGGTGACGGCCTTGGCCACGCGCAACAGGCGCGCATCGCCCATCTTCAGAATCTCTCGAACGGCCATCGGCACAATCTCTTCGGCTATGGTTGCGCCATTCTAAGTAAGGAGATAAGGAGACCTCGATGCCCGCGATGCCCGATTACCTGCAGGACCTGGGCGATGGCATCCATGCCGTCGACACCGGCTTCCAGCGCGACCATTTCGATGCCGCCTACCTGCTGGTCGATGACGGCCGCGCCGCCTTCATCGACACCGGCACCAACCATGCGGTGCCGCGCCTGCTGGGCGCGCTGGCGGCGCTGGGCTTGGGCGTCGAGGCGGTGGACTGGGTGATCCCGACCCATGTGCATCTGGACCATGCGGGCGGCGCGGGCCTGCTGATGCGCTCGCTGCCGAACGCCGGTCTGCTGGTGCATCCGCGCGGCGCGCGCCATCTGATCGACCCGACGGCGCTCTACCAGGGCGCGCTGGCGGTCTATGGCGCGGCGGAGATGCAGCGCTCTTATGGGCGGCTGGTCGGCGTGCCGGCCGAGCGGGTCGTGCAAAGCCATGACGAGATGCGCGTGCAGCTCGGCGGGCGCGAGCTGCTGCTGCTGGACACGCCGGGCCATGCGCGCCACCACCACTGCATCTGGGACGCCAGGAGCCGCGGCTGCTTCACCGGCGACACCTTCGGCCTGTCCTACCGCGAGTTCGACACGCCGCCGCTCGGCGCCTGGATCATGCCGACCAGCACGCCGGTGCAGTTCGAGCCCGAGGCGCTGTACGCCTCGGTCGAGCGGCTGCTGGGCTACGAGCCGCGGCAGATGTTCCTGACCCACTATGGCCGCGTCGGCGGCAGCGAAGCCGAGGTGCGGCGCCTGGCCGAGCTGCTGCTGCGCCAGGCACGCGCGATGGTCGAGATCGCGCAGGCGCAGCGCGGCAACCCGGATCGGCATGCGGCGCTGAAGGCCGGCCTGGAGGCGCTCTACCTGGGCGAGCTGGCCCGCCACGGCTGCACGCTGGCGCCGGCGCGCCAGCGCGAGCTGCTGGCGATGGATGTGGAGCTGAACGCCCAAGGGCTGGGCGTGTGGCTGGACAAGAGCGCCGGCTGACAGCACGCCGGCCGGCGCTCAGGCATCCAGGCCCAGCTCCTGGATCTTGCGGGTGATCGTGTTGCGGCCTATGCCCAGCTTCTGCGCCGCCTCGATGCGGCGGCCGCGCGTGACATCCAGCGCGGTCAGGATCAGGCTGGCCTCGAAGCGGCGGGTCAGCGTGTCCCAGACCTCGGGCTCGCCATTGGCCAGCAGGCGGCGCGCCTCGCGCGCCATCTCGGCCACCCAGGCATCGGGCCCGGAGGTAAAAGGCGTCAGGCCGACCGCTGCGGCGGCTTCGCCGGCCCCTGCGGCCGCGGGCTGGGCCGGCGCACTGGGCATGCCGGCCGCGGCCACCGGCGGCGGCGCGGCCTGCAGCAGCTCCTGCGGCAGGTCCTTGGGCTCGACCACCTGGGTCGGTGCCATCACGCTGAGCCAGTGGCAGACGTTCTCCAGCTGGCGCACATTGCCGGGGAAGTCGAAGCCCACCAGCTTGGCGAGCGCCGCGTCCGACAGGCGCTTGGCCTCGACACCCAGCTCGATGGCGCTGCGCTGCAGGAAGTAGCGCGCCAGCACCGGGATGTCCTCGCGGCGCTCGCGCAGCGCCGGCAGCCTCAACCGGATCACGTTGAGGCGGTGGAACAGATCCTCGCGGAACACGCCCTGGCGCACCCGCTCCTCCAGGTTCTGGTGGGTGGCCGCGATCACGCGCACATTGCTGCGCTGCGGGCTGTGGCCGCCGACGCGGTAGAACTGGCCGTCGGACAGCACGCGCAGCAAACGCGTCTGCAGGTCCAGCGGCATGTCGCCGATCTCGTCCAGGAACAGCGTGCCGCCGTCGGCCTGCTCGAAGCGGCCACGCCGCGTCGCCTGCGCGCCGGTGAAGGCGCCGCGCTCGTGGCCGAACAGCTCGCTCTCCAGCAGGTCCTTGGGGATGGCCGCGGTGTTGATCGCGACGAACGGGCCTTCGCCGCGCGGGCTGTGCTTGTGCAGCGCGCGCGCCACCAACTCCTTGCCGGAACCGGACTCGCCGGTGATCAGCACGGTGACATGGCTTTGCGAGAGCCGGCCGATGGCGCGGAACACGTCCTGCATCGCCGGGGCCTGGCCCAGCATCTCGGGCACCTGGGCCGAGCCCTCCTCGGCCACCGCCTCGCGCTGGCTTTCCTCCTGGGCGCGGCGGATCAGCTCGACCGCGCGGCTCAGGTCGAAGGGCTTGGGCAGATATTCGAAGGCGCCGCCCTGGAAGGCCGAGACCGCACTGTCCAGATCGGAGTAGGCGGTCATGATGATGACCGGCAGGCCGGGCAGCCTCTCCTTCACCTTGGCCAGCAGGTCCAGGCCCGAGCCGCCGGGCATGCGGATGTCGGACACCAGCACCTGGGGGCTGTCCTCGTCGAGTGCCGCCAGCAGGTCGCGCGCATTGCTGAAGCTGCGCACCGGCAGCCCTTCGCGGCTCAAGGCCTTCTCCAGCACAAAACGGATCGAATGGTCGTCGTCAACAATCCAGATGGATTTCATGCAAGGCTCCCCTTTGCTTCTGATCGCCCGCGCTCAGGGCAAAGGCAGTGTGATTCGAAAGTCGGTCCGGCCCGGTTCGCTGTCGCAGTCGATCATGCCCTGATGCTGCTGGGCGATGGTCTGCGACAGCGTGAGTCCCAAGCCCGTCCCTCCGTCCCGGCCCGAGACCAGGGGATAGAAGATGCGGTCGCGGATTTCCGCCGGCACACCGGGGCCGTTGTCCTGCACATGCAATTCCAGTGCCAAGCGCCAGCGTTGCTTGCCGATCGTGACCTGGCGCGCCACGCGGGTCTGCAGGGTGATCCGCGCATCACCGGCGGCGATGCGCGCATGCAGGGCCTGGGCGGCGTTCTGCACGATGTTCAGCACGGCCTGGATCAGCTGTTCGCGGTCGCCGCGGAAATCGGGCAGCGAGGTGTCGTAGTCGCGCAGCACCGCAAGGCCGCGCGGGAACTCGGCCAGGATGACCGAGCGCACGCGTTCGCAGATCTCGTGGATGTTGACATCACCGACCACCTGGGCACGGCGGTGCGGCGCGAGCAGCCGATCCACCAGGGACTGCAGCCGGTCGGCCTCGTGCACGATCACCTGGGTGTATTCGTTCAGCTCGGACCCCAGGTCGGTCGGCTGGAGCTCCAGCGCCAGCAGCTGGGCCGCACCGCGGATGCCGCCCAGCGGGTTCTTGATCTCATGCGCCAGGTTGCGGATCAGTTCCTTGGTGGCCTGCACCTGGTCGAGCGTGCGCTCCTCGCGATCCTGGCGCACCGCTTTAGCGTTCTCGATCAGCTCGACCAGCACGCGCTCCGGGCTGTCGGTCTGGCTGACCAGCACATGCACCGGCAGCAGGTCCTCATGCGGACGCGGGCCGCGGCGCAGCTGCGCATCGAAGCGGCTGCTGGAGAAAACATTGCCGGCGACCGCCTCGACCGTTTCGGACAGGCGCTGCGCGTCGGCGAACAGATCGAACAGGTTGACGCCCTGCACGGCGCGGCGCGACAGCCGCATCACCGCCTCGAAGGCGGTGTTGGCGAACAGGCATTCGCCGTCGGGCCGGATCACGGCCACCACGGTGGCCAGCATGTCGAAGGCTTCGAAGCCGGAGGTGTCGGACGGGTTCTGGTTCATGGTTGCAAGGCCTCGCGGGCCCGGCCACCATGCCGCCGCAGGGCTTCAGGGCAGTTTGCCGATCTCGCGCTTGAGGGCCTGGATGTCGGCCTCCTGACGGGCGATGCCGGCCTTGAGCTCGGCCACCCGGTCCAGGTACTTCTGGTAGTTGCGTTCGTCGCCACGCCGTTCGGGCTGACCACCCTGGTATTCGCGCTGCAGCTCGGCCAGGCGCTGCTCGCCGGCGCGCAGCTCGGTCTCCAGCACGCGGCGGCGCTCGTCGTCGCGGCTCTTCTGCTGCGCGGGGTCGACGCGTCCATCACCGGGCGTCCTCGCTGCAGCGCCGCTGGCCGCTGAGACGGCCGGGCGCGGACGCCCCGACTGCAGCACCGTGATCGGCGTGCCCTCGATCGTGCGGCAGCCCTTGTCCTGCGCCTCCTTGGGCGTCAGCGCATCGGTGTAGAGCACCGGCGGCCCGGGGCAGCGGTAGACCTGCGCATGGGCGGCCGCCCCCGCCAGGGCGAGCAGCAGAAACAGGGCGTGACGGTTTGGCATGGGGTGATTGTGGCGCAAGCGGCACGCCGCAAATGACAAGGGACGGCCCGAGCCGTCCCTTGCGCGCCGGCCCGGGCAGCGTGGCGTGGGATGCACGCTCGCCGCCCATGGGCATCACAGTGCGTAGTACATATCGAATTCCACCGGGTGGGTGGTCATGCGGAAGCGCTGCACTTCCTGCATCTTCAGATCGATGTACGCATCGATGTAAGCGTCGGTGAACACGCCGCCCTTCGTGAGGAATGCACGGTCCTTGTCCAGGTATTCCAGGGCCTGGTCCAGGCTGTGGCAGACGGTCGGGATCTTCGCGTCTTCTTCCGGCGGCAGGTGGTACAGGTCCTTGGTGGCGGCCTCGCCCGGATGGATCTTGTTCTCGACACCGTCCAGACCGGCCATCAGCAGGGCCGCGAAGGCCAGATAGGGGTTGGCCGAAGGATCGGGGAAACGCGCCTCGATGCGGCGGCCCTTGGGGTTCGCCACATAGGGGATGCGGATCGAGGCCGAGCGGTTCTTGGCCGAGTAGGCCAGCTTCACCGGGGCCTCGAAGCCGGGCACCAGACGCTTGTAGGAGTTCGTGCCGGGGTTGGTGATCGCGTTCAGCGCGCGGGCATGCTTGATGATGCCGCCGATGTAGTACAGCGCGAACTCGCTCAGACCGGCATAGCCGTCACCGGCGAACAGGTTCTTGCCGTCCTTCCAGACGGACTGGTGCACGTGCATGCCGCTGCCGTTGTCGCCGACGATGGGCTTGGGCATGAAGGTGGCGGTCTTGCCATAGGCATGGGCCACGTTCTGGATCACGTACTTCTGCAGCTGCAGCCAGTCGGCGCGCTGCACCAGCGAGCTGAACTTGGTGCCGATTTCCATCTGGCCGGCGTTCGCCACTTCGTGGTGATGCACCTCGACCGGGATGCCCAGCGATTCCAGGATCAGGCACATCTCCGAACGCATGTCCTGGCCGGAGTCGACCGGGGGCACGGGGAAGTAGCCGCCCTTGACGGTGGGACGGTAGCCGTGGTTGCCGTGCTCGTATTCCTTGCCGGTGTTCCAGGCGGCCTCTTCCGACTCGATCTTGACGAAGCAGCCGGACATGTCGACGTTCCAGCGCACCGAGTCGAAGATGAAGAACTCGGGCTCGGGACCGAAGTAGGCGGTGTCGCCCAGGCCGCTGCTCTTCAGGTAGGCCTCGGCACGCTTGGCCAGCGAGCGCGGATCGCGCTCATAGGCCTTGCCGTCGGCCGGGTCGATCACGTCGCAGGACAGGATCAGGGTCGGCTCTTCGAAGAAGGGGTCGATATTGGCCGTGTTCGGGTCCGGCATCAGCAGCATGTCGGAGGCTTCGATGCCCTTCCAGCCGGCGATGGACGAGCCGTCGAAGGCGTGGCCCGAGGCGAACTTGTCCTCGTCGAAATGGGACACGGGCACGGAAACATGCTGCTCCTTGCCACGGGTGTCGGTGAAGCGGAAATCAACGAACTTGACTTCGTTGTCCTTCACCATTTGCATCACGTCGGCGACGGTCTTGGCCATCAATTACTCCTAGCGGGATTGGGACGGGGTGTGAATGTCTTTGCGAATTCAGTGAGCGCCCGAAAGCGTCGTGCAAAGGAAAGCAGTTTGCGTGCCAGCCATCGCCTCATTCCGGGCCTGCCGGCTCCAGGGCGGTGCATGGCTGGTATGTCGCGCACTTGGCGCTGTTGGTGCGCCCAGCGCCCGCTCACAGAGAGGGGCGATGGGGCAGCCACAGCATCGGTGCACTCCATCGGTGCAGTCTAGCGCACCAATTCGGTTCTTACATCCGCACCAAAATGGGTGAGGCCGAGTTTCAGGGCCTCGTAGGCGGCCAGCAGGCGGGCCTCCAGTTCCGGCCCGGCCTTGACGCCCAGCTCGATATGCCGGCCCCATTGCGGATGGTCGACGCTGGGCAGGCTGAATACCTTGACCCCGGGGAACTCCGCCTCGATGCGCTCCATCAGCGGCGTCAGCGTCGCCTCCATCGCGCCAGTCAGGATCAGCGAGCGCTCGCGCAGCGCGCCGCGCCGCAGCTCGGGGTGCCGCTGGTCCAGCACCCAGGCCATCATCGGATGCGCCATCACCGGGAAGCCGGGCACGAAGTAGACCGTGCCGACCGAGAAGCCCGGGATCCTGTTGTAGGGGTTGGGGATGATGGCCGCGCCCTCGGGGAACTCGCCCATCTGCAGGCGGCGCAGGGTGTCGGGATGCTCGGGGTCGGCACTGGCGCCCTGCTCCGCCGCCATCTGGCGGATGCGCTGCCAGATCAGCTCGCGCGCCTCCGGGTGCAGCGCCAGCGGCCGCCCCAGTGCCGCGGCGGCGGCCTGGCGGGTATGGTCGTCCGGCGTGGCGCCGATGCCGCCGCAGCTCAGCACCAGATCGCCGCTGGCGAAGGCACGCGCCAGCGCGGCGGTCAGGCGTTCGCGGTCGTCACCCACATACTCGGCCCATGACAGGGCCAGGCCGCGCTCGCCCAGCAGTTCGATGAACTTGGCCAGGTGCTTGTCCTGGCGCTTGCCGGAGAGGATTTCGTCGCCGACGACGATCAGGCCGATGTTCATGGCGGACCTCCATGCAGCGGTGGCAGCAGATCGGGTGTTGCCACCTCCTCGACCCAGGGCATCTCCGCGGGCGGGGCCGCGGCCGACCGCGCGGCGCGCAGCTCGGCCAGCGCGGTCAGCGCATAGTGGGCGAACCACAGCGAGGAGAAGGCGAACACCAGGGTGTAGAGCCAGACCGTCAGCAGCACCAGCAGCGGCGCCAGCACCACGGCCAGCATGCTGAAGGCCCAGATCAGCGAGGGCGCGGCACCCAGGTAGCCGGTGATCACGCCCATGGTGAGCAGCGGCAGGCGGTGCTCGCGCATCAGCTGCTTGCGTTCCGCGGCCGAGGCATGCTCGGCGAGCACGTCGAAGGCGAAGACGCGGTAGGACAGCCAGCCCCAGATCAGCGGCGGCAGCACCAGCACCAGCGGCGGGATCAGCCAGAACGGCATGCTGAGGAACAGCGCCAGCAGCGCTCCGGCCGCACAGAGCAGCGACCACAGCAGGCCCTGCCACCAGTTACCACCGTGCTTGCGCTCCATGGCCGGGAAACGCCGCTCGCTCACCAGCGCGACGCAGGACGGCGTCATCAGCCAGGCCACCAGCACCAGGGCCAGCACCAGCACCACCGGCACGGCCATCGCGACCACCAGCAGCGGCGCCATCACGCTGCGGAAGCCCGCAGCGCCCATGCTGTCCAGCCAGCGCAGCAGGCTCTCCACCAGCAGCCAGGATTCCAGGGTGGCGCGCACGCCGTCCACCGCCGTCTCCCAGAAGAAATAGGCCAGACCGACGGTCAGCCCGGCGGCGATCAACAGCGGCAGCAGCGACAGGCCGATGACGCGCGGATGCAGGCAATAGGCGGCGGCACGCCAGCAGGCGTCGGCCATGCGGCCCATGGTGTTGACCATCGTCTCCCTCTCGTGGACTTCAGCGTCCCGCCAGCATACCCGGTGGCACGGCGGGACTCAGCGCAGGCCGACCAGGCGGCGCAGGCCCAGCCATTGCTGGCGCCAGAAGCCGCGGCCGTAGTCGCGCGCGCCCTCCTCGGCCAGCTGGTCGCGGATGCCGGTCGGCTCGTAGCGCAGCTGGAAGTCGGCGGTGCCGAACAGCAGGTCCCAGACCGGGAACAGCACGGCGAAGTTGTGCCCGCCCAGCGTGCCGCGGCCGCCCGACTCATGGCCGATGCCGATCGAATGGTGGCGGCGGTGGAAGCGCGGGCTCACCAGCACGCGCTCCAGCAGCGGCCCGAACCAGAGCCGTGCGTTGACGTGCGACAGGCTCTCCAGCAGCTGCGAGACCGCGATCAGCGCGACGAACTGCCCCGGCTCCACGCCGATCAGGCGCGCCAGGATCACGAACACGCTGTCGATCAGCAGATCGTCCAGCAGGTGGTTGCGGTTGTCGCTCCACAAGGTCATCTGGCGCTGGCTGTGGTGCAGCGCATGCAGGCCCCACCACCAGTGGAACTGGTGCTGGGCCCGGTGCAGCCAGTAGTTGACGAAGTCGAACGCCAGCAGATAGAGCAGGAAGCTGACCCAGGGAATGTCGCTGACGCCCGGCCACAGCGCATCGAGCTGGTAGCTGGGCAGGCCGGCCATTCGCGCCTGGCCGGCCAGGAAATCCCACAGCGGGTCGATCGCAAAGAACAGCACCAGGCGGAACAGGCCCAGGCGGTGGATCAGCGTGTAGAGGATGTCGACGCGCACCGCGGCCCGGTCGGCCACCGGCTCCACCGGGCGCCAGCGCTCCAGCGCGCGGAACAGGGTCAGCATCACGCCGATCTGCAGCAGGCCGACGAGCAGCCAGCCGGTGGCATCAAACGCGTCCTCCAACAGATTGCCTTGGCCCAGGTCGAACACCAGGGGCTGGATCAGGGTCTCGAACAGCCATTGCTGGACCAGACCGAAGCCGTCGTTCAGGAACTCCATCAACGCTATTTCATCACGGCTTGGTGGCAGCGCCGCGCAGCAGCGGGCCGTAGCGCGGATGTTCGCGCAGCGGTGCGAAGCACAGGCCGCGCTCCTTCAGCCCCGCGACCAGGGGCTCCAGCACCGCCGGCGCCCAGGGGTCCTGGCGCGACCAGATGCCCAGATGGGCCAGCAGGATGTCGCCGGGCTTGACCTCGCGCAGCGCCTTCTCCAACAGCTGGGCGTTCGAGTAGCGCTCGCTGGGCAGTTCGTCGCCCAGGAAGCCCGCGCGGCTCCAGCCCACATGATGGAAGCCGCAGGCCTGGGCGGCCGCCAGCAGGGCCGGCGAGGCGCGGCCGCCGGGCGCGCGGAAGAGCGGCGCCATCTCGCGGCCGGTCATCTGCTGGAAGCGCTGCGCCGGCTTCCTCAGCTCCTCGCAGTACTGCCGGGCCGTCAGCTCGCGGATGCGCGGCTGCTGCATGCCGGCCACGGTGCGGAAGCGAAAGCGCGGCTCGCCGTCGACGCTCGGCAGGTCGGCGATCCAGATGTCATGCTCCCAGGTGTGGGAGCCGAAGTCGTGGCCTTCGGCGGCGCGTTCGCGCCACCAGGGCGCCCAGCGCTCGTCCAATGTCGTGCCGCCGCCGAGCGTCGGCTCCTCGGCCAGGAAGAAGGTGGCGCGCACGGCATGGCGCTTCAGCACCTCGGCCACCAGCGGCGCCACGCCCATATGGCCGGTGTCGAAGGTCAGGTAGACCGGCTTGTCGCAGGCGGTCTGGGCGCGGGCGCCCGGCGCGCTCCCGAGTGCCGCGCAGAGCAGCAGCAGGAAGGAACGGCGCATCACTGGCGCGTGACGTGATTCAGGGTCCAGACGCCGTGCGGCGATTTGCCGACCTTGACCTGGCGCAGCAGCTTCTTGGTCGGCAGGTCCAGCACCGAGAGCTTGCGTGCCCAGCGCGAGGTGAACAGCAGGGTGCGGCCGTCGGCCAGCAGTTCCATGTCGTCGGGGCCGCCCGGGGCCTTGAACTCGTCCACGACGCTGAAGCCCTGCAGATCGATCTTGCTGATGGTGTTGGCCGCGCGGTTGCTGACCAGCACATGGCGCTTGTCGCCCATCGAGCGGAAGGAATGGGCGCCGTTGCCGGTCTCCACGCGCTTGACCAGGCGCGGCTGCGCGCCCGAGACGTCGTAGACCTCGACATGGCGCTCGCCGGTCAGGGCCAGCAGCAGATGCTTGTCGTCGGCCGTCAGGAACAGGTCGGCCGGCATCTTGCCGACGCTGATCTTCCAGCGCGGCGCCTGGGTGTTCAGGTCGATGGCCAGCAACTCGTCGCTGTCCTGCAGGCTGGCGTAGACCACGCTGCTCCTGCTGTCGATGCTCAGGTGGCTGGGCGTCTTGGGCGCCGGGATGCGCTTGACCAGCTGCAGCGGCTGCTCCGCGTTCTGCGGCTGCCAGCGGTACAGGGCCACATGGTCGAGCCGGTTGCCGGCGGTGACGAACCACTTCATGTCCGGCGAGAAGCGCAGATGGTAGGGATCGGAGATGCCGCGCAGCACGCGCTGCACCTCGGCCGTGCGCGGGTCGATGAAGGTCAGCGAGTCGCCCAGGGCATTGGCCACCACCATGGACTTGTCGTCCGGCGTCAGATAGAGGTGGTGCGGCTCCTTGCCGGTCGGGATGCGCTTGAGCGACTCGAAGCTCACCGGATCGATCACGCTGATGTCCGCATCCAGCGAATTCAGCACGAAGATGGGGCTGCTGGCCTGGGCCAGGCCCAGCATGCAGCAGGACAACAGGGCCGCGACCAGCGACCGGGATTTCAAGAACATCAGGCTTTCCTCGGATTCAAGCAGCCGGCGCCCCAAAAAGAGCAAAGGGCAGCGCAAGCACTGCCCTCAAGTGTAGGCGCCGGCGGCTCGCCGGCGCCTTAAGCCGCGTCAAGGCGGCCCAGCCTTCACTCGTCGTCGCCGCCCAGCACCGAGCCCAGCAGGCCGCCGCCCGCAAAGCCGCCCAGCACCGAGCCCTCCTCGCGGCGGCCGCCGTTCTGCGGCGCGGCCGCGAAGATGCGCGAGGCCAGGCGCGAGAACGGCAGGCTCTGCAGCCAGACCTCGCCGGGGCCGGTCAGCTTGGCCAGGAACAGGCCCTCGCCGCCGAACAGCGCGGTCTTGATCTTGCCGACATACTGGATCTCGAAGTCGACGCTGGGCGTGTAGGCCACGACGCAGCCGGTGTCCACCAGCAGGGTCTGACCCGGCTGCAGGGTGCGGCGCAGCACGGTGCCGCCGGCATGCACGAAGGCCAGACCGTCGCCGTCGAGCTTCTGCATGATGAAGCCCTCGCCGCCGAAGAAGCCGGTGCCGAGCTTCTGCTGGATCGCGATGCCCAGCGAGACGCCGCGCGCCGCGCACAGGAAGGCATCCTTCTGGCAGATCAGGGTGCCGCCCAGCTTGCTCAGATCCATCGGCAGGATCTTGCCGGGATAGGGCGCGGCGAAGGCGACGCGCTGTTTGCCCGAGCCCTGGTTGGTATAGACCGTCGTGAACAGCGACTCACCGGTGATCAGGCGCTTGCCCGCGCCCAGCAGCTTGCCGAAGAAGCCGCCCTGCTGCTGCGCGCCGTCGCCGAACACCGTGTCCATCGCGATGCCCGCATCCATGAACATCATGCTGCCCGCCTCGCCGATCGCAGCCTCGCCGGGGTCGAGCTCGACCTCGACGAACTGCATCTCGCTGCCCTTGATCTCGTAGTCCACCACATCCATTGCCATCGTTCACTCCTGTGCCAAGCAAAACCGAAACGGCCGCGATGGTAACCAATCCGGAACCGCGCCGGGGCCCTGCCTATACTGGACGCCCATGAACGAAGCCTCTCCCGTCAACGCCGTTCCGGACCTCAAGCCCGGCGACAGCTATGTGCAGTCGTTCGCGCGCGGCCTGGCGGTGATCCGGGCCTTCAGCGCCGAGGCGCCGCGCCAGACGCTCACCGAAGTGGCCAGGCGCTGCGGCCTGACGCGCGCCGGCGCGCGCCGCATCCTGCTGACCCTCGAGACCCTGGGCTATGTGAAGAGCGACGGCCGGCTGTTCTACCTGACGCCGAAGATCCTCGACCTGGGCTTCGCCTATCTGTCCTCGCAGCCGCTGTGGCAGTTTGCCGAGCCGGTGATGCAGGCCCTGGTGGCCGAGCTGAAGGAAAGCTGCTCGGCCGCGGTGCTGGAGGGCACGGACATCGTCTACGTGCTGCGCGTGCCGGCGCGCAAGATCATGAGCATCAATCTGGGCCTGGGCAGCCGCCTGCCGGCCTGGTGCACCTCGATGGGCCGGGTGCTGCTGGCCGGCCTGCCGCCGCACGAGCTGGACGCCTATCTGGCGCAGCTGCAGCTGCAGCCGCTCACCAGTCGCACGGTGCGCAGCCTGCCCGAGTTGCGACAGCGCATCGCCGCGGCGCGCGAGCAGGGCTGGTGCCTGGTGAACCAGGAGCTGGAGGAAGGCCTGGTCTCGCTGGCGGCCCCCATCGTCGATCGCAACGGCCGCACGATCGCGGCGCTGAATCTCAGCACCCAGGTCAACCGCAACCCGCCCGAAAGCCTGCTGGCCAACCATCTGCCGCGACTGCTGGAGGCGGCGCAGAGCATCTCGCGGCTGCTGCAGATCAGGGCGGCCTGAGGTCAGCCCCCACCAAGTGCCACCCGGCCAAGCCGGGTAGCACTCACGGAAGTCACCCCACGGAGCCCGAGGATCCGGCTTGGCCGGTCCTACGGGCTCGCCCCCTTGAGGGGGCGCGCGAAGCGCGTAGGGGGTGATCCGTTCCTATCCCATGTGCAGCCCGCCGTTGCAGGAGAAGTCGGCGCCCGTGGTGAAGCCGGAGTCCCCGCCGGCCAGCCAGGCGACGATGGCCGCGATCTCCTCGGGCTGGCCCAGGCGCTTGACCGGGATGGTGGCGATGATCTTGTCCAGCACGTCCTGGCGCACCGCCTTGACCATGTCGGTGGCGATATAGCCGGGGCTCACGGTGTTGACCGTCACGCCCTTGGCCGCCACTTCCTGCGCCAGCGCCATCGTGAAGCCATGCATGCCGGCCTTGGCCGCCGAATAGTTGGTCTGGCCGAACTGCCCCTTCTCGCCGTTCACCGATGAGATGTTGATGATGCGGCCCCAGCCCTGGTCGAGCATGCCGTCGATCACCTGCTTGGTGACGTTGAACATGCTGTCGAGGTTGGTGGACATCACGGCCTGCCAATCGGCCAGGCTCATCTTGCGGAACTGGCCGTCGCGCGTGATGCCGGCGTTGTTGACCAGCACGCTGATCGTGCCATGTTCGGCCTTCACCTTGTCGAAGGCCGCCACCGTCGATTCCCAATCGGCCACATTGCCGACCGAGGCGTAGAAGGTATAGCCCAGCGCGGCCTGCTCGCCGAGCCATTTGTCGTAGTCGCGGCTCGGGCCGCAGCCGGCGATCACCTTGAAGCCTTCCTTGTGCAGACGCTGGCACATCGCGGTGCCGATGCCGCCCATGCCGCCGGTCACATAGGCTACCTTTTTGTCGCTCATCTGAATCTCCTTTGCCTCCATGGCTTTTATGGGGCCCGCCGCTAGGGCCCCGCTTCAGGCTCCCGCAAGCCCGGCGGACGGTCAAGCGGGTTTGCCCCCGAGGGCAGCGAGGCGCTGCCGGCTTATCGTCCGAGGGTCAGCGCTCGACGGTCAGCGCGACGCCCATGCCGCCGCCGATGCACAGCGAGGCGATGCCCTTCTTCGCATCGCGCTTTTGCATCTCGTGCAGCAGGGTCACCAGGATGCGCGCGCCGGAGGCGCCGATCGGGTGGCCCAGCGCGATCGCGCCACCGTTGACATTGACCTTGCTCAGGTCCCAGCCCATCTCCTGGTGCACCGCGCAGGCCTGGGCCGCGAAGGCCTCGTTGATCTCCAGCAGGTCGAGGTCCTGCGGCTTCCAGCCGGCGCGTTCCAGCGCCTTGCGGGCGGCCGGCACCGGGCCCATGCCCATGATGGCCGGATCCAGGCCCGCGCTGGCATAGGAGGCGATGCGCGCCAGCGGCGTCAGGCCCAGCGCGGCGGCCTTCTTCGCGCTCATCACGACCAGGCCGGCGGCGCCGTCGTTCAGGCCCGAAGCATTGCCGGCGGTGACGCTGCCGGCCTTGTCGAAGGCGGGCCTGAGGCTAGAGAGCGCCTCCGCATTGGTCTTGCGGTTGATGAACTCGTCCTTGTCGAAGACGATGGGGTCGCCCTTCTTCTGCGCGATGCTGAAGGGCACGATCTCGTCGCCGAAGCGACCGGCGTCCTGCGCCGCGGCGGCCTTCTGCTGCGAGGCCAGCGCCAGCGCGTCCTGCGCCTCGCGGCTGATGCCATGCTTCTTGGCCACGTTCTCGGCCGTGATGCCCATGTGGTACTGGTTGTAGACGTCCCACAGGCCGTCCACGATCATCGTGTCCACCAGCTTCCAGTCGCCCATGCGCTGACCGTCGCGCGAGCCCGGCAGCACATGCGGCGCCATGCTCATGCTTTCCTGGCCGCCGGCGATGATGATCTCCGAATCGCCGTCGCGGATCGCCTGCGCGGCCAGCATCACCGCCTTCAGGCCCGAGCCGCAGACCTTGTTGATGGTCATCGCCGGGATGGTGTTGGGCAGGCCGGACTTGATGACGGTCTGGCGCGCCGGATTCTGGCCGGTGCCGGCCTGCAGCACCTGGCCCAGGATCAGCTCGCCCACCTGGCCGCCTTCCAGATTGGCACGGCGCAGCAGATCCTGCACGACCGCGGCGCCCAGCTCGCTGGCGGGGGTCTTGGCGAGCGCGCCGCCGAACTTGCCAATGGCGGTGCGGGCCGCCGCAACGATCACGATGTCGGTAGTCATTGTCTTCTCCGGTGGTGGGGTTTGTCGGCTCTCAGGCCTTGGCTTTCACATAGCGGCCCGGCGCCGGCTCGATGGCCTTGTACGTCCGGTTGCCCGCCGCCTTCGGTGCGGTCTTCCTGGCGCCGGCATGCGCGCCCAGCCAGGCGGCCCAGTCGGACCACCAGCTGCCGGCATGCTCGGTCGCGTCGGACAGCCACTGCTGCGCATCGGCCGGCAGCGCCGTGCCCTTGCCGATCCAGTGGCTGCGCTTCTTCTTGGCCGGCGGGTTGATCACGCCGGCGATATGGCCCGAGGCGCCCAGCACGAAGCGCTTCTTGCCCGTGAACACCTGGGTCGAGCGGTAGGCGCTGTCCCAGGGCACGATATGGTCCTCGCGCGAGCCGTAGATATAGACCGGCGCCTTGATCTTCGCCAGATCCACGGCCTCGCCGCAGACCGTCAGCCGGCCCGGGACCTTCAGCTCGTTCTGCAGATAGGTGTGGCGCAGGTACCAGCAATACATCGGGCCTGGCAGATTGGTCGAATCGCCGTTCCAGTACAGCAGGTCGAAGGCCGGCGGCGCCTCGCCCTTGAGGTAGTTGCCGACCACATAGTTCCACACCAGGTCGTTGGGCCTCAGGAAGCTGAAGGTGGTGGCCAGCTCCTGGCCATGCAGCAGGCCCGGACCCTTGGGACTCTGGGCGCCGATGGACATCTCGCGCAGCTGCACCGAGGCCTCGTCGACGAACAGGTCCAGCACGCCGTTGCTGCTGAAGTCGATCAGCGTGGTCAGCAGGGTGACGCTCTCGGCCGGATGTTCGCCGCGCGCCGCCAGCACGGCCAGCGCGGTGGCGAGTATCGTGCCGCCGACGCAGAAGCCCAGCGTGTTGATGGTCTTCGTGCCGCCGATCTCGCGCACCACCTCGATCGCCTTGATCGCGGCCTGCTCGATGTAGTCGTCCCAGGTCCAGCTCTTGCAGCTCTCGTCCGGGTTGCGCCAGCTGACCACGAAGGTGCGATGGCCCTGCTCCACGGCGTAGCGGATCAGCGAGTTCTCGGGCTGCAGATCGAGGATGTAGTACTTGTTGATGCAGGGCGGTATCAGCACCAGCGGCCGCTCGTGCACCTGGGCCGTCAGCGGCTTGTACTCGATCAGCTGGAACAGCTCGTTCTCGAACACCACGCTGCCCTCGCTGGTGGCCACGTTGCGGCCCACCTCGAAGGCGCTCTCGTCGGTCTGCGACAGATGGCCGCGCTGCATGTCGGCCCACAGCAGCTGCAGGCCCTTGGCAATGCTCTCGCCCTGGCTGTCCAGCGCCAGGCGCTGGGCTTCGGGGTTCAGGGCCAGGTAGTTGCTGGGCGCGGCCGCATCGACGAATTGCTGGACGGCGAAACGGATGCGCGCCTTGGTCTTCTCCTCGCCCTCCACCCCCTCGGCCATCTGCTGCAGGGTCTTAGCGTTGAGCAGGTAGAGCTGGGCCATGAAGGCACTGGCGGGATTGGATTGCCAGCCCTGGCCGGCGAAACGGCGGTCGCTGGGCGCCGAGGTGCTGCCCTGCAGCGCCTGGTTCCACAGCTCGGTGGCCTGTTTCAGATAGTCGGCCTGCAGATGGCTCCAGGCACTCACGGGCACTTGCAGGCCCGACAGATTCTTCATCAGCATCTCGGCCGCGGCCTGCGGCGTCTCCGGAACGGCGAACGCCGCATCCGCTTGGGGCTTGCGCTTCATGTGTCTCCTCAGGGGCAGGACCGCCCTGGACCCGCGGTCCGAACGGCTCGTCATCATCATCTCAGCACAGGCAAGAAGCTTGCCACAGCCGGGCCCTCCATGTTGTACCCTTGTCAAACAATCTTCTGATGACAACCCATGTACCTGGTTGCAATCGCCTGGCTGTATGTGGCGCTGATGATGGCCCTGGCCGAGGCCCTCAGCAGCCAGGGCTCGATCCTCGGCGCCGTCTTCACCTTCGCGCTCTATGGCGCGCTGCCGGTCAGCATCCTGATGTACCTGCTGGGCACGCCGTCGCGGCGCGCGGCACGCAGGCGCGCCGCGGCAGCGCAAGCCTCAGAGCAGGCGGATGGCGGCGACCATGCGGCCGCTGGCATGCCCGTCGAGGGGCTCGCGCCGGAACGAAAAGAACCGTGAGGGTTCGCCGAAGGTGCACCACTGGCCGCCGCTGATGCGGCCGAGGCCGACGGCCGCCAGGCGCGAGCGCGCCAGTGCCGGCAGATCGGCGCGCCAGCGCGGCTCGCCCCGCGCATTGGGCCGATAGACATAGCAGGCCGGATCGCCGCCGCAGGCCTGCAGCACGTCCTCGCCCACCTCGAAGGCCGCGGGGCCGATGCAGGCGCCCAGCCAGGCCTGGATCTCGTCGGCGCGGCAGCCGGTGGCCGCGCGCAGCGCCGCCACGGTGTTCTCCAGCACGCCGCCCGCCAGCCCGCGCCAGCCGGCATGGGCGCCGCCCACCGCGCCCGGCGCGGCGAACAGCACCGGCAGGCAGTCGGCCACCTGGATCGCCACGCCCAGGGCCGGATCGGTGCTGATCGCGGCATCGGCCGCCGGCGCATCGTCGCGCCGCAACTCGGGCCGCAGTCGCAACACCTCGTTACCATGAACCTGGCGCAGGAACACCGCCGGCACGCCCAGCGCGGCCTCGACGCGCGCGCGGTTCTCGGCCACCGCGGTCGCATCGTCGCCCACCGCGCGACCCACGTTCATGCTGGCATAGGGGCCCCGGCTGACGCCGCCGGCGCGCGTGGTCATGAAGGCATGGGCGCGGGGCGCGTCCCAGTCCGGCCGCAGCCAATCGCCGTGGGGCGCCGCCATCACTCGGCGTCCGGGCAGGCCGAGGGCTGGGTCTTGGCGAAGGCCTCATGCGCCATGCAGTTCGCATGCACGCGCAGCACCTCGGGCAGATGGTCCAGCCGGCAGTTGAAGCGCTGGGCATTGAAGACCTGCGGCACCAGCACGCAGTCGGCCAGCCCCGGTGTGTCGCCGTGGCAGAAGCGCCCGGCACCCTGCTTCAGGCGCTGTTCCACCACCGCCAGCCCCTCTTCCACCCAATGGCGGTACCAGCGGTTTTTCGCCTCGTCCCCCACCCCCATCTCGCGCACCAGATAGCGCAGCACGCGCAGATTGTTCAGCGGGTGGATCTCGCAGGCCATGTCCTGCGCCAGCGCGCGCACCCGGGCGCGGCCCAGCGCATCGGCCGGCAGCAGCGGCGGCTCGGGGTGGGTCTCGTCCAGGTATTCGATGATGGCCAGCGACTGGCCCAGCAGCGCGTCGCCATCCTTCAGCAGCGGCACCAGCCTGGACACCGAGCTGCTGGCGTAGGGCTCGGCCAGCTGCTCGTTCCTGACCAGGTGCACCGGCCGGTAGTCGTAGTCGAGCCCCTTCAGTGCCAGCGCGATGCGCACGCGCCAGGAGGCCGAGGAGCGGAAATAGTTGAACAGTTCCATGTCGATAGCCGAACCGCCCCGAGCATGGCGCCGCTCGGGGGCAGCGAACGCAGGGGGCGTGGGTTTGCAATGCCCGGGATCATGCCACCGGCGAGCCGCTACACTGAAGCGCATGTGGCTCACGCGTCGCTTCAAACATTGCCCCAGCTGCGGCGCCGCCGTCGAATACCGCATGCCCGCCGACGACAACCGCGAGCGCGCCACCTGCACGGCCTGCAGCAGCATCCATTACGAGAACCCGATCAATGTGGTCGGCACCCTGCCCGTCTGGGGCGAGGGGCCGGACGCGTCGGTGCTGCTGTGCAAGCGCGCGATCGAGCCGCGCTACGGCCTGTGGACCCTGCCCGCCGGCTTTCTGGAGCTGGGCGAGACGGCCGCCGAGGGCGCGCGGCGCGAGACCGACGAGGAGGCCGGCGCGCAGATCGAACTGCTCAATCTGTACTGCCTGCTGAACGTGGTCCAGGTGGGCCAGATCCATATCTACTACCGCGCCCGGCTGCTCTCGCCCGAGTTCGCTCCCGGCCCGGAAACGCTGGAGGCGCGCCTGTTCCACGAGCACGAGATTCCGTGGGACGAACTGGCCTTCCGCACCGTGCGCGAGACCCTGCGGCGCTTTTTCGACGACCGCCGCCTGCAACGCCCCCACGACCTGCACGTCGCCGACATCGTCTGAACGGCGCCGGCCCTCACTTGGGCCGCACCGGCCGCGCATCATGGCCCGGGCGCTCGAACCTGCCGGCGCGCTGCGCCCGCGTCGCGACCAGCAGCACCCGGGTCGCCTGGCGCACCTCGTCCTGCAGCGCCCGGTCGGCATCCAGCGCCGCGTGGCTGTCGCAGTAGGGCTCGTAATAGCCCAGGTAGCGGTCCAGCCGCGCCGGCATGCCGGCGTCGATCAGGCCCATCCAGTCCAGCCAGTCGCACAGATTGCGGCGCTGCGACTCGACGCCGGCCACGTCGCCATGCACCACCACGCCGTAGACCCGGCCGGCCAGATGCTTGGGATAGGGCCAGCCGCGGCGTTCCAGCGCCTTGGCCAGCGCGACGTTCTTGCCCTGGGTGCTGGTCGGATCGGGGTTGCCGCCGTCGGCGCAGACCAGGCGGTCCATCATCAGCTTCAGCGGGCTGGGCGACTGGTACCAGTAGGTCGGCGCGAACACCATCACCCCATGCGCGGCGCTCCAGCGCTCGTAGATCTCGTTCATCCAGTCCGGCACCTGCCCCAGCGCGGGGTTGGGGTAGCAGCTGCAGGGCCAGTGGCACAGCGGCATGGCGGTGGACACGCAGCCCTTGCAGGGATGGATGATGCGGCCGTACTCCGAGCTCAGCAGGCTCAGGTCGAGCATGTCGACCTCCAGCTCCCGCTCGTCCTGCAGCGCCAGGCGCGCCAGCTCGGTCAGGCGCCAGGTCTTGGACATCTCGCCGGGGCAGCTGCCGTCGTTGCGGGCGCTGCCGCAGATCAGCAGCAGGCGGGTCGGCGTGGCCGGATCGCGCCAGCGCCGCAGCGCCGCCTGCAGGCGCTCGCGGGTCTCGACCCAGGGCAGCGCCAGCTCGTAGTCGGGATCGGCGAACCCGGGGCCGGCGCGCTGCGTCAGCGGCGCCTTGCGCCCTTCCCGCATCGCGGTCCAGGCGATCCGCTCCAGCCGCTCGATCGCACCGCGCTCGCCGTCGAAGGCGGGATCGACGAAACGTGCCCCGAAACGGCGGTGAAACTCGTCGCGACTCAGGGTCGGCGGCGCCTGGCCCTCGCGGATCTTGCTGCTCACGGCGGCTCTCCTTCAACGGCTGGAGAAGCCAGTATCCGCAGCCTGGCCGCCGCGGCTGCCGGACGGCGCCGCGCCCGCGCTTCGGTCTCTTCCTACACGCCGGCGCCGCGCTGCGCCGTGGCCCAGGGGCCGGTGACGCCGTCGAGTTCGCAGTCCCACAGCGCCTGCACATCCATGCCGTCGACCACGCCCTCGGCATAGACCTTCAGCGCCAGGCTGCGCAGCATGATGACCATGCCGCGCACGAAGGCGGCGCGCGCCGCGTCGCCCGACACGCCCACCACCACGGCGGTATCCAGCTTCACATAGTCCAGCCCGGCCTGGTAGAGCCGGTCCACCTGCGACAGTCCCGAGCCGGCATGCTCCAGGCCCAGCTTGACGCCCAGCGGGCGCAGCTGCCTACCCATCTCCTGCAGCAGCTCGAAATGCTGGATCGCCGCGCTCTCGTCCAGTTCCAGGCCCAGCTTGCGCGCGGCCTGGGGCGACTGGAACACCAGCTCGCGCAGGCGCGCGACGAAGCCGCCGTCCAGCAGCGAGGCCGGTGCCACGTTGACGCAGCGCGGCCGGCCGTCCAGCACGATCGCCTCCAGGGCCAGCGCGGTGACATGCACGTCCAGTTCGGCGGTCAGGCGCGCACGCTGGGCCAGCGGCAGCCAGCGCGCCGCCGGCTCGAAGCGCCCGCTCTCGGGGTTCAGCTGCAGCTGCAGCGGACATTCCAGATGCAAGACCTGGCCCTGACGATCCAGCAGCGGGAATTCGACCAGGCGGCTGCGCCGCGCCGCCAGCGCCGCGGCGATCTGGCCACGCCAGGCGCGCTCGCCCTGCAGGGGCGCACCGACCGGTGGCGTCAGCGCCTCCACCGCAAAGCCGCTGCGCGCCTCGGCGCGCGCCAGCGCGGCATCGGCGGCCCCGAACCAGTCGCTCAGCGGGCGCTCGCGCTCCAGCTCCACCGCGCCCAGCGACACCTGGATGCCGGCGTCCAGTCCGGTCAGGCTCGCGCGCAGGGCCTCGGCCAGCGCGTTGGCGGTGTCCGGCGCCACATCCGGGGCCGGCAGCCAGAGCGCAAAATCGGCGCCGTTCAGGCGTCCCGCCAGGCAGCCCTTGACCCGTTCCGGATAGAGCTTGATCGCATGGCTCAGCGCCACCAGGGCCTGATCCACCGCGGCATGGCCCAGGCGCTGGTTCAGCCCGGCCAGGTCGCGCAGGCGCAGCAGCACCAGGCCGCCGCGCTCCGGGCCCTCGTCGCGCGTCAGGGCCGATTCCAGCTCGGCCAGGAAATGCTTGCGGTGGCTCATGCCGGTGAGCTCGTCGCAATGGGCCCGGCGGCGCAGCACCTCCAGCTGCTCGGCCTGGGCCTCGAACATCTGGCGCACCCGCGCCACCATGCTGTTCATCGCCTGGGCCAGGCGCGCCAGCTCCGGCGCCTTCGGCTCGTCCACCAGGGTGTACTGGCCCTGCACCAGCGCCTGGGCCTGGGCCACCGCCGCGTCCAGGGGCCGGCGGATATGGCCCAGCACCCAGTAGGCCAGCGCCCCGGCCGCCAGGCCGACCACGACCAGCAGGCCCGCCATGCGCAGCACCGCATTCCACAGCTCGTCGTGGACATAGGAGGAATGACTCATCACCTCCACCGAACCGGCCGCGCTCCAGCCGCTCGACACCTTGGCCACGCCGGGCGCCACCTCGATCGGCAGCAGCGCCCTGAACCAGGCCGGCGCCGATCCCATGCGCGCCTGCGACACCCGCTCGAAGGCCATCGTGCCGTCGGCGCGGCGCCATACCAGGCGCTGGTAGTAGCCGGTGTCGAACTGGGCCGACACCAGCAGCGCCATCAGCTGCGCATCGCCGCCCTGCTGCGACATGGCCAGCGCCAGGGCCGTGGCGTTGTCGCTGTTCTTCAGCTGCAGCTGGGTCTGCATCAGCTGACGCATGCCCAGCGTCGACACCGCCGCGCTGCCCACCAGGGCGGCCAGCACCACGGCCAACAGCAGGAACCAGACTTGACGTATCAGCGACATGGACTTATTCCGTTCTTGCTCATGATTAGAACCCCTCCGCCCTGATCTTCGCCAAGGCATCCCTCCAGATCGACAGCCGCGCCACCGGGTTGCCGGCGCTGGTGGCGCCGACGCCCTGCCACAGCCCCTCGGCATTGAAGCTGAACACCGGCGCCAGGTCGGCGCGCGCCGAGGCGGGCTTCACCTCGGGCTGCAGATTGTCCAGAATCACCGGCTCCGCCTCGGGCTGCGCATAGTAGGCCAAGACCATGTGGGCCTGCGGCCGGCCGTCCAGCATGGCCCGCACATACACCAGGCGCAGCCGCGTCTGCGGCACGCCGCTGGCCAGCAGGCTGAAGTACTTGGCGATCGCGTAGTCCTCGCAGTCGCCCTGGCCGCGGTCCAGGGTCTCGAGCGGACTGGCCCAGTAATCGACCTGACCCCAGACCGCCTGGTCGTCGCGAAAGGCGATGCGCTGGTTGAAGAAGTCGTTGACGGCCTTGAGGCGCTGGGCGTCGTCCTGCGCGGCCAGACGATCCACCAGCTGCTGCAGCTGACGCGCCGCGGCCAGGGTGCGCGAGCCATAACGGCCGGCAGCCTCCAGCACCCGGCCGCTGTCCCAGGCCAGCGCCACCGGGGCGAACAGCGCACCGATGGCGAGCAGCGCGGACAGCAGCAGGCCTGCAAGTGCCGCCAAGCGGTATTCCTGCATGGGACGTCGCCGGCGGTGGAGGGACGAGGGCTTGGCCTGGGCCATACTGTGCCGCACTGTACCCTGCACCACCCGCGGGATCGGGCCGCTCGCGGCGCCGGCCGCGGCGATCGGCGGCAACTTTTCTCGGGACGGCGGGTCCTGCCGCGCCACCCTTATCTATGAAGTCCCAACAAGCGATCCGCCAAGAGCTGGACGGCGCGCGCAGGCATGGTCCGCTGCGCCAGATCCAGATCCCGCCCTGCCCCGAACTGCTGGTGCGGCTGCAGGCCGCGATGGCCCACGCCGAGCCCGACCTCAACGAGGTGGCACGCATCGCCGCCAGCGATGTGGCCATGTCCGCCACCCTGCTGCGCACCGCCAACAGCCCGGTCTACAAGGACCCGCAGGGCCTGCCCTGCATCACCGTGGGCCAGGCGCTGAACCGCATCGGGCTGAAGGCGACCGCCGCGGTGATGGCCGGCTTCCTGCTGCGCCACGCCATCCCCGTCAACAGCCCGCAGCTGCTGCGCTTCTGGGAGCGCTCGACCAAGCGTGCGCTGGCGATGAGCTTCATCGCGCGCCAGCTGCCCGGACTCTCCCCCGACCTGGCGCATACCTACGGCCTGTTCTGCCATGTCGGCATGCCGGTGCTGCTGCAGAGCGTGCGCGGCTATGGCTCCACGATGGTGGAGGCCGCGGCACGCATCGACCGGCCCTACATCGCCACCGAGAACGCCAATCACCGCACCGACCACGCGGTGGTCGGCGCCCTGCTGATCCGCGCCTGGAACATGGCGCCGGAGCTGATGAGCGCGATCCGGTTGCACCACGACTTCGCCTCGCTGGGCGACGCCGGCATCGAACCCGAGGTGCATACCCTGGTGGCGGCCGGCCTGGTGGCCGAGCACCTGATGCGCCGCCACGAGGTGCTGCCCGAGGACATCGACTGGGCTGCCAACCGCGCCGCGGCGCTGGACTGGCTGCAGATCGAGGCGGACGAACTCGAGGTCTGGGACGAGCAGCTGCGGGCGGTGCTGGACGAAGCCTGAAAGGCCCACCCCCTACCGGCTTCGCCGGCCCCCTCAAGGGGGCGCACCCGCAGGCCCGGCGAAGCCGGATCCTCGGGCGCCGCTCGGTTAGAGCTGTCTTTTGCGCTGCGGGTGCCGCGATGCGGCATTGAGAGCTGGGGAGTCAGGCCGGGCTCGAACGCAAGCCGTAGGCTTTGTCACCGACGAACAGGTACTCGGCGCGCAGCAGCGCGTCGCCCTTCTCACCCTCGAAGCCGAAGCCCAGCACGCCCAGCGTGTCGCCGGGCCTGATCTCGGCCACGCTCCAGGCCTGCATGCGGGTCAGCGGCGCAAGCTCGATGCGCCAGAGCTTGTCGGCGCGGCGCGGCAGCTCGGCCCTGGCCAGCAGCGCGGCGCCGTCGACGCCGGCGCTCTGCGCGGGCAGCTTGCGCTGCTTCAGATCGGCCGGCAGCGCGGGCCTGTCGGGCAGTTGCAGATCCAGCTCGACATGGGGGTTGCGCCACCAGACCTTGGTGGCCTTGCCCTCCAGCCACAGCGGGCGCTGCTGATCAAAGCTGCTCCATCCATGGTGGGCATGCGCCGCCAGCGGCAGCGCGGCTGCGGCCAGCAGGAAAAGACGTCGGTCCATGACAGCACTCATTTCAGTCCTCCATCCTGTAGCGTGACACTCGCAGCGCCGAAAGCAGATCAAGCCGAGCGACGCCCGAGGATCCGGCTCCGCCGGGCCTGCGGGCGTGCCCCCTTGAGGGGCCGGCGAAGCCGGTAGGGGGTGTTCGTCAGACATAGGCGATCCAGCGACCGCAGATGATGACAGCAGACCAAAACCCCAAGGACAGCAGGCATTGCAGCCGGGTCAGCCGGCCAACGCGCGCCAGCCCGCCGCGCGCATGCAGCCAGGCCGCATTGACGCCGGCCAGCGCGATCAGCAGCAGCTTCAGGCGAAAGGCCCGGTTGGCCAGCAGTTCCTCGGCTTGGCCGGCAAACATCGACAGGCCGGTGACCACGCACAGCGCGAAACCGATCAGGGCCAGGGGCAGGGTCAGGCGCGCTAGCGCGCGCAGATCCAGCGCGGCGCCCAGGCCCCAGACGCGCAGTTCGAACACCAGCAGGGCGCCGAACAGCAGCGCGATGCCCACCACATGCAGCGCCTCCAGTGCCGGATAGGCCCAGGCGATGGCATCGAGCCGCATGTCGGGCCGGCGCCGTCAGGTCCGCCGCACGGCCACGCGCGCGGCGGCCAGGTCCCAGCGCGCGCAGCCCACGCTCTTGAACACCCGCGTGCGCGCATCGTCGACCGGCCGCTGCCCCAGCACCAGATCCTCCAGCGCGGGCAGCGGCTCGAACAGGCCGGCCGCCAGCAGGTCGCCGGCCTCGACCTGGGCGCCCGGTGGATCGTCGACGAAGACCTGGGCCGCGCGCAGCAGCTCGGGCGGCAGCTCCACCATGTCGTGGCGGAAGGCGCCGACGCCGATCACCAGCGCCCCCTCCCCCACGCCGGGCCGCAGCACCGGCACGCGGCTGGTGGTGGCGCAGACGATCAGGTCCCAGTCGCGGGCCGTCTGCGCCGCAGAAGGCACGGCCTCCAGCCCCATCGCGGGCACGAAAGCGGGCACGCTCCGATGCCCCTGCACGCCGATGCGCGCCTCGGGATACAGCGCGCGCAGCCCCTCGGCATGGGCCTGGGCCTGCACGCCGCCGCCGACGATCAGCACCTCGCGCGGTACGCGGCGCGCCAGGTGGCGCAGCGCCAGCAGGCTGACCGCGGCGGTGCGGCGGGCCGTGACCGTGGGGCCGTCCAGCAGGGCCAGGCGCTGCCCGCTGCGGCTGTCCAGCACGACCACCTCGCCGGCAATCGTCGGCAGGCCCTGGGCCGCGTTGTGCGGGTGCACCGTCACCAGCTTGGTGATGCTGATGCTGGCGCTCAGCGCCGGCATCAGCAGCAGGCTGCCGTCCTGGGCCAGCGGCAGCGCCATGCGCGGCGGGCATTGAATGCCGCCGCTGCGGTGCTCGCGGCAGACGGCCGCGATCTCGTCCAGCAGTGCATCCCAGGGCAGGGCCGCGGCGGTGGCTTCGGCGTCGAGCATTTGCATGGTCATCACATCGGTGGCGGGTTCGGCATCCCGGCACGACCCGGTCTACAAACATTCACGGTGGACAAGGCCGGCAGGCCGTCGACACAGTATCTCCCAAGGGGTGCGCGCGGCGGCGGAGACAATGTGGCGATGAGCCGCCGCCGCCCCGTCTCGCCGCCACACCGCAGGCTGCTGGCGGCCGCCTGCCTGCTGGCGCTGATGCTGCTGCCGGTCGGCTGGCGGCTGTTCGGTCCGCGCGGAGTCAGCGTCGAGATCGTGGCCAAGACCTGGCAGCGCGACGTGGAGATCGAGCGCCTGTTGCTGGAAAGCGCCTCCGGCTGGTGCGAGGAGCTGCCGGCCGGGGCCCGCGATGTCAGCCGCCGCCTGCTGCAGGACCCCGAGGGGCGGCGCGGCCTGGCCGAGCATTGCCGTTTCCAGCTGCCGCAATGGCGCGGCCGCCGCAGCGCGCGCGCCGCGGGGCAAGACCCGACCCCTCCCTATTGGCCCGAGGTGACGCTGGAGCCCCAGCCTGGCCAAACCCTGGGTGCCGAGCGGGCCGGCAAACGGCATGAGCATTACGCGCTGCAGCTGAGGGCCGTCGACGGCCAGGCCTGGACCTGCGAGCTGCCGCTGCCGCAGTGGCGGCGGATCGCGGTCGGCAGCAGGTTCCGGCTGCAGGTCGATCGCCAGGGCACGGCCGACTGCGGCCGCCTGCCGGGCGGCTGAGGAGCGCATCCCGCCAAAAGAGAAGGGCCCGCAGGCCCTTCCCATGATTGACGCGCGATACCGGCTCAGCGCCTGGCCGGCGGCACGTCGGTGCAACTGCCATGCGCCACCTCGGCGGCCAGGCCGATGCTCTCGCCCAGCGTGGGATGCGGGTGGATGGTCTTGCCGATGTCCACCGCGTCCGCGCCCATCTCGATGGCCAGCGCGATCTCGCCGATCATGTCGCCGGCATGGGTGCCGACGATGCCGCCGCCGATGATGCGGTGCGTCTCCTCGTCGAACAGCAGCTTGGTGAAGCCCTCGTCGCGGCCGTTGGCGATGGCGCGGCCGGAGGCGCTCCAGGGCAGCAGGCCCTTCTTCACCTTGATGCCGCGCGCCTTGGCCTCGTCCTCGGTGATGCCGACCCAGGCGATCTCGGGATCGGTGTAGGCCACGCTCGGGATCACGCGGGCATCGAAGCGGGCCTTGGCCAGTTTCTCGTCGCCCAGCAGCTCGCCGGCGATGACCTCGGCCGCCACATGGCCCTCGTGCACCGCCTTGTGCGCCAGCATCGGCTGGCCCACCAGGTCGCCGATCGCGAACACATTCGGCACATTGGTGCGCATCTGCACATCCACCGGCACGAAGCCGCGCTCGCTGACGATCACGCCGGCCTTGTCGGCACCGATCTTCTTGCCGTTCGGCGAGCGGCCCACCGCCTGCAGCACCAGGTCGTAGACCTGGGGCTCCTTGGGCGCGCCCTCGCCTTCGAACGTGACCTCGATGCCCTCTTGTGTCGCTCGCGCGGCCACCGTCTTGGTGTTGAGCATGATGTGGTCGAAGCGCGGCGCGTTCATCTTCTGCCAGACCTTGACCAGGTCACGGTCGGCGCCGGTCATCAGGGTCGGCAGCATTTCCACCACGTCCAGGCGTGCGCCCAGCGTGGAGTAGACCGTGCCCATCTCCAGGCCGATGATGCCGCCGCCGACGATCAGCATGCGCTTCGGTGCCATGTTCAGCTCCAGCGCGCCGGTCGAGTCGATCACGCGCGGATCATTGGGCATGAAGGGCAGGCGCACCGCCTGCGAACCCGCGGCCAGGATGATCTTCTTGAACTTCAGCGTCTGGGTCTTGCCGGTCTTTTCCTGGCCCTCGCCGCTCGTCTCTTCGACGCTCAGATGGTTGGCGTCGAGCAGCGAACCATAGCCGCGCACGACCGTGACCTTGCGCATCTTGGCCATCATCGCCAGGCCGCCGGTCAGCTTGCCGATGACCTTCTGCTTGTGCTTGAGCAGCTTGGGCAGCTCGATCTTGGGCGCGCCGAATTCGACGCCCAGATCGGCGAAATGCTTGACTTCGTCCATCACCGCCGCCACGTGCAGCAGGGCCTTGGAGGGGATGCAGCCCACGTTCAGGCAGACACCGCCCAGGGTCGTGTAACGCTCGACCAGGGCCACCTTCAGCCCCAGATCGGCGGCGCGGAAGGCGGCCGAATAGCCACCGGGGCCACCGCCCAGCACCACCACGTCGTATTCGGCATCGGCCTTCCCTTCAAATGTTGCGGCGAAGCTGGCGGCCGTCGGTGCGACCGCGGGCGCAGCGGTGGCGGCAGTTGCCGCCGCCGCCAACGTCGGTGCCGGCGCTTGCGCGCCGTCCGCCTCCAGCAGCAGCACCAGGCTGCCCTGGTTCACCACGTCGCCGATCTTGAGCTTCACTTCCTTGACCACGCCGGCGTGCGTCGAGGGAATCTCCATCGAGGCCTTGTCGCTCTCGACCGTGATCAGGCTCTGCTCGACCTTGATCTGGTCGCCGGCCTTGACCAGCAGCTCGATCACCGCCACGTCCTTGAAGTCGCCGATGTCCGGGACCTTCACTTCAACCAATGCCATAGTCATTTCTCCGTTCGTCGAACAGGCCAGCGGCCCGCCCCTACGAGGTTTTTACCAAGCGGCGCCCGCGGATCCGGCTTTGCCGGGCCGACGGGCGCGCCCCCTTGAGGGGGAGGCGCACGGCGCCTCGGGGGTGGTCAAAGGGCAATCCGGCGGAAGTCCGCCAGCAGCGATGCGAAGTAGACGTTGAAGCGGGCCGCGGCGGCGCCGTCGATGACGCGGTGATCCCAGCTCAGCGACAGCGGCAGGATCAGACGCGGCTGGAAGGCCTTGCCGTCCCACACCGGCTCGATGCTGCTCTTGCAGACGCCCATGATGGCGACCTCGGGCGCATTGATGATGGGGGTGAAGTATTTGCCGCCGATGCCGCCCAGCGACGAGATCGAGAAGCAGCCGCCGCTCATGTCGGCGGGCCCCAGCTTGCCGTCGCGGGCCTTCTTGGCCAGCTCGCCCATTTCCTGGCTGATCTGGAAGATGCCCTTCTTGTCGGCATCCTTGATCACCGGCACCACGAGGCCGTTGGGCGTGTCGGCCGCGAAGCCGATGTGGAAGTAGTTCTTCAGCACCAGGGTGCCGTCGACGTCCAGCGAGCTGTTGAACTCGGGGAACTTCTTCAGCGCGGCGACCGCGGCCTTGATCATGAAGGCCAGCATCGTGACCTTGATGCCCGACTTCTCGTTCTCCTTGTTGGTCGCGACGCGGAAGGCTTCCAGCTCGGTGATGTCCGCATCGTCGTGGTTCGTCACATGCGGGATCGTGACCCAGTTGCGATGCAGATTGGCCCCCGAGATCTTCTTGATGCGCGACAGCTCCTTGCGCTCGACGGGGCCGAACTTCTCGTAGTCCACCTTGGGCCAGGGCAGCAGTCCGGGGAAGGCGCCGCCAGCGGCGGCGCCGGCCGGTGCGGCAGCCTTCTGCGCGGCGGTCTGCGCGGTGCCAGCCATCACGGCCTTGACGAAGCCCTGCACATCGGCCTCGGTGATGCGGCCCTTGGCGCCGGAACCCTTGACCTCGTCCAGCGGCACGCCCAGCTCGCGTGCCAGCTTGCGGATGCTGGGCGACGCGTGGGGCAGCTTGCCCTGGGGCGCGCTGGGCTCGTGCGGAGGCAACGCGGCGGTGGGCACGTGACGCTCGGGGGCCGGTGCGCTCGCGGTAGCGGCAGGCGCAGCCGACATGGCAGGCGCGGCCGGTGCCGGCGCAGCCGCGCCGACCGCCTCGACCACGGCCAGCACCGAGCCCTTGGCCACCTTGTCGCCCAGCTTGACCTTGAGCTCCTTGACCACGCCGGCATGCGAGGACGGGATCTCCATCGAGGCCTTGTCGCTCTCGACGGTGATCAGGCTCTGCTCCAGCTTGACGGTATCGCCCGGCTTGACCAGCAGCTCGATCACCGCGACCTCGTCGAAATCGCCGATGTCGGGCACGAGCACCTCGATCAGGCCGGCGGGCCCGGCCGGAGCGGCCGCCACCGGGGCCGGTGCGGCCACCGGAGCAGCGACCGGCGCGACGGCGGGAGCCGACGCGGGCGCCGCGGCGCCCTCGGACTCCAGCGTCACCAGCAGGCTGCCTTCGTTGACCGTGTCGCCGATCTGGACCTTGATCTCCTTGACCACGCCGGCCGTGGAGCTGGGGATCTCCATCGAGGCCTTGTCGCTCTCGACGGTGACCAGGCTCTGCTCGACCTTGACGGTGTCGCCCACCTTGACCAGCAGCTCGATGACGGCCACGTCCTTGACATCCCCGATATCGGGAACCTTGACTTCAACCAATGCCATGTTCTTGTCTCCGAGTCGCCGCCTGATCAGGCGTACAGCGGGTTGATCTTGTTGACGTTGATGCCGTACTTGGCAATCGCCTCGGCCACCTTGGCCGCGGGCAGCTTGCCCTCGTCGGCCAGCGCCTTCAGCGCGGCGACGACGACGTAGTGGCGGTTCACCTCGAAATGCTCGCGCAGCTTGGCGCGGAAGTCGCTGCGGCCGAAGCCGTCGGTGCCCAGCACCTTGTAGGCCTGGCCCTTGGGAATGAAGGCGCGGATCTGCTCGGCGTAGTTCTTCATATAGTCGGTCGACGCGATCACCGGGCCGGGCTGGCCGGCCAGCTGTTCGGTGACGTAGGCCGTCTTCGGCACCTCAGTCGGGTGCAGCAGGTTCCAGCGCTCGATGGCCTGGCCGTCGCGCGCCAGCTCGTTGAAGCTCGGGCAGCTCCAGACGTTGGCGCTCACGCCCCAGTCCTGCTCCAGCAGGGCCTTGGCGGCGATCGACTCGCGCAGGATGGTGCCCGAGCCCAGTAGGTTGACCAGCGGCTTGCCGGCGGCCTTGTCGGCGTCCTGCAGCAGGTACATGCCCTTGAGGATCTGCTCCTCGGTGCCGGCCTTCAGGCCCGGCATCGCGTAGTTCTCGTTCAGCAGGGTGACGTAGTAGAAGACGTTCTCCTGCTTCTCCACCATGCGCTTGAGGCCCTGGTGCATGATCACCGCCACCTCGTGCGCAAAGGTCGGGTCGTAGGACACGCAGTTCGGGATCGTGCCGGCCAGGATATGGCTGTGGCCGTCCTCATGCTGCAGGCCTTCGCCGTTCAAGGTGGTACGGCCCGAGGTGCCGCCCAAGAGGAAGCCGCGCGCCTGCATATCGCCGGCGGCCCAGGCCAGGTCGCCGATGCGCTGGAAGCCGAACATCGAGTAGTAGACGAAGAAGGGGATCATCACCCGGTTGTTCGTCGAGTACGAGGTCGCCGCGGCGATCCACGAGGCCATGCCGCCGGCCTCGTTGATGCCTTCCTGCAGGATCTGGCCGGCCTTGTCCTCGCGGTAGTACATCACCTGGTCCTTGTCGACCGGGGTATAGAGCTGGCCCGCAGGGTTGTAGATGCCGATCTGGCGGAACAGGCCCTCCATGCCGAAGGTGCGCGCCTCGTCCACCAGGATGGGCACGGTGCGCGGGCCCAGCTCCTTGTCGCGCAGCAAGGTGGTCAGGAAGCGCACATAGGCCTGCGTCGTCGAGATCTCGCGGCCCTCGGCGGTCGGGTCCAGCACGGCCTGGAAGGCGGCCAGGTCCGGCACCTTCAGCGCCTCCTCGGTCTTGGCGCGGCGCTTGGGCAGGTAGCCGCCCAGCTTCTTGCGGCGCTCGTGCAGATACTGCATCTCGGGCGTGTCGTCGGCCGGCTTGTAGAACGGGATCTTGGCCAGCTCGGCGTCCGGGATGGGGATGTTGAAGCGGTCGCGGAAGGCCTTGATGTCCTCGTCCTGCAGCTTCTTGGTCTGGTGGGCGGTGTTCTTGCCCTCGCCGATCTTGCCCATGCCGTAGCCCTTGACGGTCTTGATCAGCATGACGGTGGGCTGGCCCACGGTGTTGACCGCCTTGTGATAGGCCGCGTAGACCTTCTGCGGATCGTGGCCGCCGCGGTTCAGGCGCCAGATGTCCTCGTCGCTCATCTTGGCCACCATCTCCAGCAGCTTGGGGTGGCGGCCGAAGAAGTTCTTGCGCACGAAGGCGCCGTCGTTGGCCTTGAAGGCCTGGTAGTCGCCGTCCAGGGTCTCCATCATGACCTTGCGCAGCAGCTCGTCCTTGTCGCGCGCCAGCAGCGGATCCCAGTAGCTGCCCCACAGCAGCTTGATGACGTTCCAGCCGGCACCGCGGAACTCGCCCTCCAGCTCCTGGATGATCTTGCCGTTGCCGCGCACCGGGCCGTCCAGGCGCTGCAGATTGCAGTTGACGATGAAGATCAGGTTGTCGAGCTTCTCGCGTGCGGCAAGCCCAATGGCACCCAGGCTTTCCGGCTCGTCCATCTCGCCGTCGCCCAGGAACACCCAGACCTTGCGCTGGCTCGTGTCGGCGATGCCGCGGGCATGCAGGTACTTCAGGAAGCGCGCCTGGTAGATGGCCATCAAGGGGCCCAGGCCCATCGAGACGGTCGGGAACTGCCAGAACTCGGGCATCAGCTTGGGATGCGGGTAGCTGGACAGGCCCTTGCCGTCGACCTCCTGGCGGAAGTTGATCAGCTGCTCTTCCGAGATGCGGCCCTCCAGGAAGGCGCGGGCATAAATGCCGGGGGCGCTGTGGCCCTGGATGTAGAGCAGGTCGCCGCCGTGGCTGCCGCCCTCGCCCTGATCATCGCCATGCCAGAAATGGTTGAAGCCGCAGCCCAGCATCGTCGCCAGCGAGGCGAAGCTGGAGATGTGGCCGCCCAGATCGCCGCCGTCATCGGGGGCCAGGCGATTGGCACGCACCACCATGGCCATCGCGTTCCAGCGCATGAAGGCGCGCAGGCGCTCCTCGATCTCGATATTGCCCGGGAAGCGCTCTTCCTGGTCGGGCGGGATCGTGTTGACATAGGCCGTGTGGCCCGAGAAGGGCACGTCGATGCCGGCCTGGCGCGCATGGTCGATCAGGGTCTCGAGCAGGAAATGGGCACGCTCGCCCCCCTCCTCGCCGATCACGGCCGACAGCGCGTCCAGCCATTCCTTGGTTTCGAGGGCGTCGGTGTCATTGGCGGCGGCGCCAAGAAAAGACTGCGGCTGGGCGGACATGCTTGTCTCCTTTATTAGAGGGGTATGCCAAAACGATTGTGGCGCAGTGTCGCATAGCTCATCGCATTTTCCAAATTGTGCGAATTGATTTCATATTATGAAACAACAGGGATAGCGCCGAGCCTCCCGAACAAAGGAGACCCGGATAATCCGGCCATGCTTTCCCGTTTCGAACTCAAGAACGCCTCACGCCGTGCGCTGCTGCCGCTGCAGCGCCTGGTGGCCAGTTGGTGGCGCCGCCAATCGCCGGCGCGCCAGGACCGTTTTGCCACCTTGGGCCCGCTGGTTTCGGTGCTGTTGTTCCTGGCGGCCATCATCCTGGCCTTTTGGTATCTGCGGAACGAGGAAATCGAGCGCGAGGCCGAAGCCGTCAAACGCGACACCGAGATCGCCCAGCAGCAGATCCGGCTGCGCCTGATCGAGAACCAGGAACAGCTGGTGCGCATCGCCCGGGAAGTGGTGACGCGCCAGATCGACGCGCTGGAGTTCAGCAGCCAAGCCAGCACCTTCGCGCGCGAGCGGCCGGAGATCACGCATGTGACCTGGCTGTCGGCCCGGCGCGAGCGTCGCGCCAGCGTCAGCGCCGCCGGCTTCCAGTCCGATACCCTGATGAACGGCAGCAGCACCGACCCCTCGATGCCCCTGGCCGAACAGTCCAGCCCGGCCGAGCTGGCGTTCCAGGCCGCACGCGAGCGCCGTCAGCCGGTCTACTCGATGCCCTTCGGCGACTACAACCGCCTGACCGTGTTCCAGGTCCAGGTGCCGCTGCTGGACCGCACCGGCTTCGCCGGCGTGCTGATCGCCGAGTACTCGGTCGAGGCCTTGCTGCGCTACTGGGTGCCCTCCGAGGTGTCCTCGCGCCATCCGATCTCGGTGCTCGATTCGCGCGAGCAGCCGGTGGCCAGCACCGTGACGCCGATGCCGGGCCAGCGCCTGCAGCGTGCCTCCATCGTGCATGACGTACCGCTGGCCCCCGCGCTGAACGGCCTGGTCTTGCGCGGCCAGGGCTACCGCGTATCGATCGGCCTGATCTCCAACACCCTGTTCTGGATGGTGGTGGCGCTGTCGGTGCTGACGGTCTGGATGCTGCTCGGCACCTGGAAGCATATGCGCCGGCGCCTGCAGGTACAGACCGCGCTGGCCAGCGAGACCAATTTCCGCCGTGCGATGGAGAACTCGATGCTGACCGGCATGCGCGCGATGGACATGGAGTCGCGCATCTCCTATGTGAACCCGGCCTTCTGCGCGATGACCGGCTTCTCCGAGGCGGAGCTGATCGGCCGCAAGCCGCCGCTGCCCCATTGGCCGCCGGACCGCTACGAGGAGAACTTCCGCCTGCTGCAGCAGGAACTGCAGGGCCGCAGCCCGGCCGGCGGCGCCGAGGTCAAGGTGATGCGCAAGGACGGCACCATCTTCGACGCGCGCATGTACGTCAGCCCCCTGATCGACCCCAAGGGCAAGCAGAGCGGCTGGATGGCCTCGATGACCAACATCACCGAGGCCAAGCGCGTGCGCGACCAGCTCAGCGCCTCGCATGAGCGCTTCACCACCGTGCTGGAGGGGCTGGACGCGGCGGTGTCGGTGCTGTCGGTGCAGCAGGGCGAGCTGCTGTTCGCCAACCGCAGCTACCGCCTCTGGTTCGGCGCCGATCCCAAGGGTCACGCGATGCTGGCCGGCAGCCAGTTGGGCCGTGGCGGCGCTCCGGAGATCGACGAGGAGGTGGACGACTATTCCGGCATACCGGCCCAGCAGCTCACCGAGGCCGGCTCCGACCCGCGCGAGGTCTACATCGACACGCTGGAGATGTGGTTCGACGTGCGCGCCCGCTATCTGCAGTGGACCGACGGCCGCCTCGCCCAGATGCTGATCGCCACCGACATCACCGCACGCCGCCATGCCGAGATGGTGTCGGCCCAGCAGGCCGAGAAGGCCCAGGTGACGAGCCGGCTGATGACCATGGGCGAGATGGCCTCCAGCGTGGCCCATGAGCTGAACCAGCCGCTGACCGCGATCACCAACTACTGCAACGGCATGGTCTCGCGCGTGCGCGACGACAACATCCGCAAGGAGGATCTGTTGGCCGCGCTGGAGAAGACCGCCAAGCAGGCGCAGCGCGCCGGCCAGATCATCCACCGCATCCGCAACTTCGTGAAGCGCAGCGAGCCGCAGCGCCAGCCGGCCTCGGCCCATGCCATCGTCGAGGACGCGGTGGAGCTGGCCGGCATCGAGCTGCGCCGCCGCAATGTCGCGATCCACAGCTATGTGGCGCAGCGCCTGCCGCAGCTGCTGGTGGATCCGATCCTGATCGAGCAGGTGGTGCTGAACCTCTTGAAGAACGCGGCCGAGGCGATCGACAACGCCAACCTGCCGGTGTCGCGCCGCCACATCGAACTGAGAGTGATCCCCAAGCACACACCCGAGTTGGGGGGGCACATCGAGTTCAGCGTCACCGACATGGGCCCCGGCCTGCCCGAGGAGGTGATCGAGCGCATGTATGAGGCATTTTTCTCGACCAAGGCCGATGGATTGGGCATCGGACTAGGGTTATGCCGGTCTATTGTGGAGTCCCACCAGGGCCGGATCCGGGCCGAGAACTTATACAATGGAGCGGCTATTGTGGGGTGCCGGTTCGCCTTCACTCTCCCTGTAGACATCCCGCGCCCCGAGCCCTCGGGGACCGCCATGAACCACGCTGCGACACCATGAGTCTGATTCCGAAGAAGGGTAACGTCTACGTTGTAGATGACGACGAGGCCGTGCGGGATTCCCTGCAATGGCTGCTGGAAGGCAAGGACTATCGCGTCAAGTGCTTCGACTCCGCCGAGAGCTTCCTGTCGCGCTACGACCCACGCGAGGTGGCCTGCCTGATCGCCGACATCCGCATGGAAGGCATGAGCGGGCTGGAGCTGCAGGACCGTCTGCTGGAACGCCGCAGCCCGCTGCCGGTGGTCTTCATCACCGGCCACGGCGACGTGCCGATGGCGGTGCAGACCATGAAGAAGGGCGCGATGGACTTCATCGAGAAGCCCTTCAAGGAAGACGAGCTGCTGGCCCTGGTCGAGCGCATGCTGGACCAGGCGCGCAACGCCTTCTCCACGCACCAGGAAGCCGCCAGCCGCGACGCCCTGCTGTCGCGCCTGACGACGCGCGAGGCCCAGGTGCTGGAGCGCATCGTCGCCGGCCGCCTGAACAAGCAGATCGCCGACGACCTGGGCATCAGCATCAAGACGGTGGAGGCGCACCGCGCCAACATCATGGAGAAGCTCAACGCCAACACGGTGGCCGATCTCTTGAAGATCGCGCTGGGCGCCACGGCCAAGGCCTGAACCCCGACCCCATTCAACGAGGCCGCTGCTACAGCGGCCTCTTTTACTTTCAGGAGTACATCGCATGAGCGCCCATTTGATCGACGGCAACGCCCTCTCCAAGCAACTCCGCGGCGAGGTCGCCCAGCGCGCCGCCGCATTGACGGCCAAGGGGCTGAAGCCCGGCTTGGCCGTGGTGCTTGTCGGCGACAACCCGGCCAGCCAGGTCTATGTGCGCAACAAGGTCAAGGCCTGCGAGGACTCCGGCCTGCACTCGGTGCTGGAAAAGTATGAGGCCACGATGAGCGAGGCCGAGCTGCTGGCGCGCGTGCATGCGCTGAACAACGACCCCAGCATCCACGGCATCCTGGTCCAACTGCCCCTGCCGGCCCACATCGACGACCACAAGGTGATCGAGGCAATCTCGCCCGAGAAGGACGTCGACGGTTTCCATGTCGCCAGCGCCGGCGCACTGATGGTCGGCGAAACCGGCTTCAAGGCCTGCACGCCCTATGGCTGCATGAAGATGCTGGAGAGCATCGGCATGAAGGACCTGCGCGGCAAGCATGCGGTCGTGATCGGCCGCTCCAATATCGTCGGTAAGCCGATGGCGATGATGCTCTTGCAGGCCAATGCCACCGTCACCATCTGTCATAGCGGCACCGCCGATCTCGGCGCAATGACCCGCCAGGCCGATGTGATCGTCGCCGCCGTGGGCAAGCGCAACGTCCTGAGCGCCGACATGGTCAAGCCCGGCGCCGTGGTGATCGACGTCGGCATGAACCGCAATGACGAGGGCAAGCTCTGCGGCGACGTGGACTTCGCGGGCGTCAAGGAAGTGGCCGGCTGGATCACCCCGGTGCCGGGTGGGGTCGGCCCGATGACGATCACGATGCTGCTGGTCAACACGCTAGAGTCGGCCGAACGCGCCCTGCAGAACAAGGCTTGAAGACGATGACGACGACCGCCATTAACACCAACCCGCTGCTCTCCACCGTCCCCCTGCCCGCTTTCGCGAGCATCCGGCCCGAGCACATCGGGCCGGCCGTCCGGCAGTTGCTGGACGAGGCCCGCGCCGCGCTGGCCCAGGCCACCGACGCGGCCACGCCGGCCGACTACGACACCTTGGCGCGCGTGCTGTCGGTTGCGACCGAACGCCTGTCGCATGCCTGGGGCGCGGTCGGCCATCTGAACGCGGTTGCCAACACGCCCGAGCTGCGCGAGGCCTACAACGCGATGCTGCCGGCCGTCACCGAGTTCTACACCGCGCTGGGCGCCGACGAGCGGCTCTATGCCAAGTACAAGGCCATCAATGCCAGAGCCGAGGCCCTGAGTCCGGCGCGGCGCCAGGCGCTGAAGCACTGGATCCGCGACTTCGTGCTCTCGGGTGCCGAGCTGCAGGGCGAGGCCAAGGAACGCTTTGCCGCCATCCAGGAACAGAGCGCCGAGCTGGCGCAGAAGTTCTCCGAGCACGTGATGGACGCCACCGACGGCTATGCCTATTACGCCTCGGCCGAGGAACTGGCCGGCGTGCCCGCGGACGTGCTCGGCAATGCGCGCGCGGCGGCCGAGGCCGAGGGCAAGGATGGCCACAAGCTGACCCTGCATTTCCCCAGCTACTTCCCGGTGATGCAGTACGCGGAGCACCGGCCGCTGCGCGAGACCCTGTACCGCGCCTATGTCACGCGCGCCAGCGAGTTCGGCGCCAAGCCCGAGTGGGACAACAGCGCGCTGATGCAGCAACTGCTGATGCTGCGCCAGGAAGAGGCGCAGCTGCTGGGCTTCAAGAGCTTCGCCGAGGTCTCGCTGGTGGCTAAGATGGCCGAGTCGCCGGCCCAGGTGCTGGACTTCCTGCGCGACCTGGCCGCGCGCGCCCGCCCCTATGCCGAGAAGGACCTGGCCGAGCTGCGTGAGTTCGCCGCCAAGGAACTGGGCCTGGCCGAGATGCAGGCCTGGGACCAGGCCTATGTCTCCGAGAAGCTGAAGGAGGCGCGCTATGCCTTCAGCGACCAGGAGGTGCGCCAGTACCTGACCGTGCCGCGCGTGCTGGCCGGCCTGTTCGACATCATCCAGCGCCTGTTCGACGTCAGGATCGTCGAGAGCCAGGCCGAGGTCTGGCACGAGTCGGTCAGGTTCTACCGCCTGGAGCGCCAAGGCGCCCTGGTCGGTCAGTTCTACCTCGACCTCTATGCCCGCCCCGGCAAGCGCCCCGGCGCCTGGATGGACGAGGTGCGCAGCCGCTGGGCCCGCCCGGAAGGACTGCAGCAGACACCGGTCGCCCAGCTGGTCTGCAACTTCGCCTCGCCCTCCGGCGACAAGCCGGCGCTGCTGACGCATGACGACGTCACCACCCTGTTCCACGAGTTCGGCCATGGCCTGCACCATCTGCTGACCCAGGTGGACGAACTCGGCGTCTCGGGGATCTCCGGCGTCGAATGGGATGCGGTCGAGCTGCCCAGCCAGTTCATGGAGAATTTCTGCTGGGAATGGGAGGTGCTGCAGCAGCTCTCCAGCCATATCGAGACCGGCGGGCCGCTGCCGCGCGCGCTGTTCGACAAGATGCTTGCTGCGAAGAACTTCCAGAGCGGGCTGCAGACCCTGCGCCAGATCGAGTTTTCGCTGTTCGACATGCGCCTGCACGGCGAACCGGGCACTGAGGCCGCGATCCAGACCCTGCTGGACGAGGTACGCGCCGAGGTGGCGGTGAACCCGCCGCCGGCCTTCAACCGCTTCCAGCACAGCTTCTCGCACATCTTCGCGGGCGGCTATTCGGCCGGCTACTACAGCTACAAATGGGCCGAGGTGCTTTCCGCCGACGCCTGGAGCGCCTTCGAGGAGGAAGGCGTATTCAACCCGGCCACCGGCCAGCGCTATCTGCACAGCATCCTGGAAGCCGGCGGCGCGCGCGACGCGATGGACAGCTTCAAGGCCTTCCGCGGCCGCGAGCCCCGGATCGACGCGCTGCTGCGCCACCAGGGCATGGCCTGAACGTCGCGGCGGGCGGCAAGCCCTGCGCTTGCCGCCCGCCGATCCGCCCGCTCGGTCTCAGTACGAGACCTTGAACTGCACGCCGTAGCTGCGTGGCTCGTTCAGGATGCCGGTCAGGTTGTTGAAGTCGATCGCGGCGACCACCTGCTGGCGGTCGGTGATATTGCGCACATAGGCCGAGGCCTCGTACTTGCCATTGCCCCAGGCGTAGCCGGCGCGCAGACCGCCTTCCAGCAGGGACTTGGCCTTGTACTCCTTGGCCTCGTACAGGAACATGTTGTACTTGTCCTTGTAGGCCCAGTCGGTCAGCACATAGAGATCGCCGCCGGCCAGTTCGGTGCTGTACTTCAGCGTCCAGTTCACCACCCATTTCGGCGCGCGCGGCAGGTCGTTGCCGCCGATCAGCACCGTGCCGGCCACCGGGCCCGGCTTGTTCAGCACCGTGCAGCCGGTGTTGGGCTGCAGGAACTGGAAGTTGGCATTGCCGCAGGGCTGGACGAATAGGCCGTTGTCCTTGATCTCGGTGTCGTTGTAGCTCAGGCCCAGCGTGGTGCGCCAGTCGCGCGCCAGGATGGCCTGCACGTCGAGCTCGAAGCCGCGGCCCACCGCCTTGTCGGCGTTGACCAGGCGGTTCTGGTTGACCGAGCCGCTGCCGGCGGTCAGTTGCAGATCCTTGACGCGGTAGGCGAACACCGTGCCGCTGATGCGCGCGGCATTGTTCAGGATGTCCTTCTTGAAGCCGGCCTCGAAGGACAGGGCCTTCTCGGAGTCGGCCACCGAGATGGTGTCGCCGAACAGCACGCGGCCCTGGATGCTGGGCGCGCGGTAGCCGGTGGCGACGCGCGTGAACAGCGAGGTGGACTTGTCCAGCGTGTAGTTGGCGCCCAGGTCCCAGCTCCAGTTGGTGGACTTCGGATGGGCGGTCAGCGGGCCGACATTGACCCCGCCGAACGGGGTCTGGGTGCGGGCGGCGTCGAAATCCTTCTTGTCGTCGGTGTAGCGCAGGCCGCCGCGCAGCTTCAGGTCGGGCGTCAGCGCGTAGTTGACGTTGCCGAACAGCGCATAGGACTTGGCCTCCTGGTGCTGCACCGCGTAGCCGTTCTGCGGGTCGCCGGCGGCGAAGGAGTCGAAGTTGAAGCTGTCCACCTGCAGCTTCTCGTTGAAGTAGTAGAAACCGGCGATCCACTGCAGCGGGTCCTTGGTGTTGGACTCGACGCGGAACTCCTGGGTCAGCTGGCGCAGATAGGGCATGCCGTCGGCGGTCTGCGCGTCGAAGGGGATCAGCGCGGTCTGGCCCGGATAGTCCGGGCCGTCCTCGATGGCGGCGAAGCGGCTGCCGAAGCCGCCGTCCACATCGCCGCGGCTGTAGTACTTGGCGCGGTCGTAGCCGGTGATCGAGTGCAGCACCAGATCGCCCAGATCCCAGCGCAGGCGGGCGCTGGCGCCCCAGGACTTCAGGGTCTGGACGTTGTAGCCGTCGGTCGGGTAGTAGCCGTAGTCGAAGCCGTCGACCAGGTCGTTGGTGCCGCGCTTGATGATGTTGGCGCGGAAGGTGGTGGCCGAGCCCTTGTAGTCGCGGCCCTGCAGCTTGAACAGGCCGGTGAAGCCGCCGTTGCGATACTGCGCCTGCACGCGCGCGGCCTTGTCCGTGTAGCCCTCGAGGTCGCTCTCGGCGTCCGGCAGCGGGTTGTGCACGCGGTCGTCGGCACGCTGGGCGATCGCCGCGGCGCGCAGCGACCAGTCGGGGCTCAGCGGCACATTGACGACGCCCTCCAGATTCACCGCGCCGTAGCGGCCGATGCCGATGCCGGCGCTGCCCTCGAAGCGCTTGCTGGGCTTGACCGAGTCGAACTTCAGCACGCCGGCCGGCGAGTTGCGGCCGAACAGGGTGCCCTGCGGGCCGCGCAGGATTTCCACCTGCTCGACGTCGAACACCGGGAAACCCTTCAACATCGGGCTTTCCTGCACCACATCGTCATAGACCAGGCCCACCGGCTGCGAGGCGTTCAGGTCGAAGTCGGTGTTGCCCAGGCCGCGGATGTAGAAGCGCGGGAAGGTGCGGCCGAAGTCCGATTCGATGTTCAGGCTGGGCACCCGGGCCGACAGCGAACGCACGTCCTGGCCGCTCGCGGTATAGGTTTCCAGCACATCGCCCTTCATCGCCGAGATCGACATCGGCACGTCCTTCAGATTCTCGACCCGACGGCTGCCGGTCACGATGACGGCCTCCAGCTGCGTGGTGTCCTTCTTGGCCTGGGCCGTGCCATCGGCATCGGCGCTCTGGGCATGAGCCGTCTGCAGCGGAAACGCGGCGGCGAGCGCCAGCGCGAGTGCGCTGGGATGGAGGCGACGGTAGGTGGACATCAGCGAGTTCCTGTTGGTGGCAGTGGTGTCGATAGGCCGGCCGTCGCCCGGCTAAACGAGCGGCGGCAACGAACATTCCCTAGAGAGACGCTTGAGACGCTTGAGCACCCCATTCGGTTCAAGCACATTCGCAAACGTTTGCTCTTGCAACAACCTAATCTAGCGAGTGCGGCGATCACCGCACATCGGGATCGTCGCTATACGCCCGAACTTTGCGTGCGCGCCACACCCAGGAAACCGAGCATAGGCAGGGGGCGTCCGTCGGTGCTTGTCGCGGTCGCCGGCCGCTCGCGGGCGGCCGAACCGGGCCGAGAATCAGCAGGCGGCTGAACATGATCGCGGGCAGGCTGGGCCAGGGCAGCGCCACCGCATGGCCCATATGGCGACCGGTCCACCCGGCGGCCATCAGGCCGAGGCCTCGTCGTCATCCGCCTGAGCCAGGTTCAGCAGCTGGGTCGCCGAGTCGTCGGGCAGCGCCTCGACGCTCTTGAGCTTGCGCGTCATCGCGCGGGTGCGCACCTCGGCGCTGTCGATCGTGTTGGCGGCCTCCTCGAGCTTCTTCTTGGTCTTGGCCAGCACATCGCCGAACTTGCCGAACTCGGTCTTCACCGCGCCCAGCACCTCCCAGACCTCGGCCGAGCGCTTCTCCAGCGCCAAGGTGCGGAAGCCCATCTGCAGGCTGGACAAGGTGGCCAGCAAGGTGGTCGGGCCGCACAGCATCACCTTGTGTTCGCGCTGCAGGCCCTCCACCAGGCCGGGGCGGCGCAGCGCCTCGGCGTACAGGCCCTCGGTGGGCACGAACAGCAGCGCGAAATCGGTGGTGTGCGGCGGCGCGATGTACTTCTCGCGGATGGTGCGCGCCTCCAGGCGCAGCCGCGTCTCGATGGCCTTGGCCGAGAGCTCGGCGGCGGCGGCATCGGCACGGTCCTGCGCCTCCAGCAGGCGCTCGTAGTCCTCGCGCGGGAACTTCGCGTCGATCGGCAGCCACAGCGGCTGGCCGTCCTCGCGCTGGCCCGGCAGGCGGATCGCGAACTCGACCCGCTCGCTGCTGTTGGGCACCGTCGCCACATTGGCCGCGTACTGCTCGGGCGTGAACACCTGCTCCAGCAGGCCCGCCAGCTGCACCTCGCCGAAGATGCCGCGCGTCTTCACATTGGACAGCACGCGGTTCAGCGAGCCCACATCACGCGCCAGGTTCTGCATCTCGCCCAGGCCGCGGTAGACCTGCTCCAGGCGCTCGGCCACCTGCTTGAAGCTCTCGCCCAGGCGCTGCTCCAGGGTGGCCTGCAGCTTCTCGTCCACCGTGGCGCGCATCTGCTCCAGCTTCTTCTCGTTGTCCTGCTGGATCGCGCCAAGCCGCTGATCGACGGCGGCCTGCACCACGGACAGGCGCTGGTCCACCGCCGCCTGCACCTGGGTCAGGCGCTGCTCCTGACGCTGGCCCAGCAGCTGCAGCTGCTCGCTCAGCGTGCCGCCCAAACGCGCGCCGGCCGCGTCCTGCGCCTCGCGCGCCGCCAGCGCCTGGCCGGCCAGGGCCTGCTGCAGGGTAGCGAGCTGGACGCGGAAGCTGTCGATCTGCTCGTTCTGGGTACGCGCCACATCGCCGCCCTGGGCCAGCAGGGTCTGCTGGAACTGTGCCAGGCTGGCCAGCAGCTCCTGGCGCGTGCCGCCGGCGCTGCGCGCGAGTTCGTCGCGCAGCTCGCGCTCCAGCCGCTCCAGGCGTTCGCCGGACTGCCGGATCAGGGGCTCCAGCGCGCTCTCCTGCGGGCGGCGCAAGCGGCCCCAGACCAGCAGCAGGAAGACGAGGACCAGGGCCAGCAGGCCCAGCAGCAAGGCATCGACAAGACTCATGCCGGCCATTGTCTCAGGGCCCATCTATCATCCGGCGCATGGATCGCACGCCCGAAGCGCTGCACTACACGCGCCACGACGAGCTGCCCGCGGACGACGCCCGCCGGGTGGACGAGGGCCTGGGCGCGGCCAACGATGCCGCCGCGCCGCTGCACGAGGTGCGGCCCCTCGCCTGCTTCGCGCGCCGCGCGGACGGCACGATGATCGGCGGTGCGCTGGGCCGCAGCTGGGGCCCCTGCTGCGAGCTGCAGCAGCTCTGGGTCGAACCGGCGCAGCGCCGCCAGGGCATCGCCACGCGCCTGGTGCGCGAGTTCGAGGCCCTGGCCCAGACGCGCGGCTGCCGCCTCTTCTATCTGGAAACCTTCAGCTTCCAGGCGCCGGCGCTGTACCTTGCGCTGGGCTACCGCAGCGTGCACGAGCACGCGGTCTACCCGCATGGCATCGTCAAGCATCTGATGCTGCGCGAGCTCTAGCCGCGGCGGTCCGGCCCCCGCGTTCGCGCTGATGCCGGTGCGGGCCACGCGACCTATCATCCCGGCCCATGTCGTTCGCCCGCACCAAGATCCAGCCGCCGCGCCCGCGGCCGGGCCTGCTGCTGGCGCGGCCGGCGCTGGAGCAGCGCCTGCTGAACCTGCTGACCGAGCGGCGCGCCGTGCTGCTGTGCGCGCCGGCCGGCTACGGCAAGACCGCCCTGCTGGGCCGCACGCTCGACCAGCTGCCCGGCGACCATGCGCTGGCCTGGATCTCGCTCGACGAGGGCGACGACCTGCACCGCCTGCTGAGCTGCCTGACCGCCGCGCTGGAACCGCTGGACCCGCCCTGGCGCACCGCGCCCGAGGGCCTGATGGCGGCGGCCGGCCGCCCCCAGGCGCAGCAGGCGGTGGTCGACGAGCTGGTCAATGCGCTGGACCAATGCGAGGTGCCGCATGGCGTGATCGTGCTGGACGATCTGCACCATATCGAGGACCCGGCCTGCCTGGCCTTCCTGGACCTCTGGCTGCAGCGTGCCAGCCCGCGTTGGACCCTGGTGCTGGCCAGCCGCCACGAGCCGCCGCTGCGCCTGGCGCGCCTGCGCGCCTCGCAGGAGCTGGGCGAGTTGCGCCAGGACGCGCTGCGCCTCGAACGCCAGGAAGTGCAGGCGCTGGTGCTGGGCGCCGGGCTGGACGCCGCCGCGGCCGAGACCCTCTACCAGCGCACCGACGGCTGGGCCGCCGGGCTGCGCCTGGCGCTCAGCGGCGGCAAGAGCCTGGGCGGCAGCGGCACGCTGGACCGCGCCGCCTTCGAGTTCATGACCACCGAGGTGCTGGCCCGCATCGACCCGGCGCTGCGCGGGTTCCTGCTGCGCGTCAGCGTGCTGCCCGAGCTGGACGCGGCGCGCTGCGCCGCGCTGAGCCAGGACGCGCAGGCCGCGCACCGCCTGGCCGAGATCGAGCGCCTGGGCCTGTTCGCCACCGTGCTGGACGAGGCCGGTCCGACCTTGAAGCTGCACGCGCTGTTCCGCGAGGCGCTGCAGCACCGCCTGCGCCTGGAGCGGCCGGCCGAGCGTCTGGCGCTGCTGGAGCGCGCCGCCTTCCTGGAGCCCGACCCGCTGCGCCGCCAGGCCCTGCTGCTGGCCACCGAGCGCCACGACCTGGCCGCCCAGGACCTGCTGAGCGCCGCCACCGGCCTGATCACGCAGGGCGGTGTCGGCACCCTGCTGCGCCTGTGCCGCCAGTTCCCGGCCGGCTTTGCCGAGCGCAGCGCCGATCTGCAGCAGGCCACCGGGCTGGCGCAGTGGCTGCTGTGGGACTTCCGTGCCGCAGAGCAGCATCTGCGGCGCGCCGAGCAGCTCTACCTGGCGCACGGCGCGGACGGTGCCGGCCGCGGCCCGGTCCAGCTGGTGCGCGCCTATCGCGCCAGCACCCTGATCGGGCTCGGGCGCCTGGCCGAGGCCGGCGAGACGCTGGCGGCCCTGCCGATGCAAGACCTGGCCCCCGAGGCGCGCATCATCGCGCTGGTGGCGCACACCTGGCACGCGCTGGAGCTGGGCCGCTACCACCGCGTCGCCGAGCCCTTCGAGGCCCTGGTGCGCGCGCTGGAGGCCGACCTGCGGCTGGAGAGCTGGTTCATGACCGTGCCGCCGCCGCGCCTGACGGCCTGCCTCGGCGCGGCGGGCCTGGCGGCGCGCTGGGCCGCCGGCGCGCTGCAGGTGACCGACGAGCGGCCGGTGCCGCTGCGGCCCCTGGCCCTGCTGACGCAGAGCTGGCTGGCGCTGTGGCGCGGCGACCGGCAGGGCGCCGCCGAGCTGCTGGCGCGCGCCGAGGACGATGCGCAATGGGCCGGCCAGCAGGTGATCGCGCGCAGCCACACCCTGGCCAACCGGGCGATGCAGCAGGCCCTGCGCGGCGAGCATGCGGCCGCGCTGGCGGCGATGCAGACGCGCCTGGCCGAGCACCCCAGCGGCTACGGCGACTGGGGCCTGTGGCATCTGCTGTTCTTTGCCTGCCGCATTGCCGCGGTATGCGGCGATGCCATCGCGCTGCAGCGCTGGCTGGACCAGCTGCTGACCCTGCAGCCCGGCCTCAGCGATGCCACGCCCGAGCGCCTGCACCCGGGCCTGCCGCTGCTGGCCCAGCGCGCCTGGCTGGCCGGCCGCGCGGACGAGGCCATCGCGCTATGGCGCCAGGCCCTGCAGCACGAGGAAAGCATCGACCTGCTGAACCAGGCGGCCGAGGCGCGTCTCGGCCTGGCCCGCGCGCTGGCGCGGCGCGGCACGCCGGCCGAGGCCGCCGCCGTGCTGCAGCCGCTGCTGCAGACCCAGGAGCAGCCGGGTGGCGCCCTGCTGGCCGCCGCCGCGCTGCGCGAACTGGCCGCGCTACGCTGGGACGCCCTGCTCGACATGGCGGCGCAGGAACGGCTGCGCGCCTGGGCCGCGTTGGCGGGCGCGGGCTCGGTCGAGGCGCCCGCCCCGGCCGGCGGCGACCAGGGCCTGAGCCCGCGCGAGCTGGAGGTGCTGGCCCTGATCGCACGCGGCGACAGCAACAAGCTGATCGCCCGTGCCCTGGACCTCAGCCCGCACACCGTCAAGCGCCATGTCGCGCATATCCTGGAGAAGCTGGTGCTGAGCTCGCGCGGCCAGGCTGCGGCCTGGTGGCGCGCGCGCCGGCCGGGCTGAGCGCTCTGCCAGGCCTCAGGCCTCGACGCCCGGCGCCAGACTGCGCTCGCCGCGCAGCAGCGCGCGCCAATGCGCGGGCCGCTCGGGCCGGCCGTACAGCCAGCCCTGCACACCCTGCACGCCCAGCGCCTGCAGAAGGTCCAGCTGGGCGCCGGTCTCGACGCCCTCGGCCACCACCTGCAGTCCCAGGCTGTGGGCCAGCGATACCATCGAGCGCAGCACCCGCTCGCGCCGTGCCGCGCCCGGCAGCCCGCGCAGGAAGCTGCGATCGATCTTCAGCACGTCGATCGGCAGGTCCACCAGCTTGGCCAGCGAGGAATAGCCGGTGCCGAAGTCGTCGATCGCGATCCGGAAGCCGGCCGCATGCAGGCGCTGCAGCAGCGCCAGGGCCTGGGCCGGCTGGCGCGCCAGCGCCGATTCGGTGACCTCCAGCTCCAGTTCGCCCGGCGTCACGCCGTGCAGCGCCAGCGTGGCCATCAACAGGTCGTGGAAGCCGGCGCGCTCCAGGTCATGGGCCGAGAGGTTGACGGCCAGCGGCGGCGGCCCGCGGCCCAGTTCGACGCGCCAGGCCGCCAACTGCGCACAGGCGGCGTCCAGCACCCAGTCGGTGATGCCGCCGATCAGGCCGCAGGCTTCGGCCACCGGGATGAACTCGGTCGGCAGCACCGGGCCCAGCGCCGGGCTGTTCCAGCGCACCAGGGCCTCGAAGCCGAGCAGCCGGCCGTCGGGCCGCAGCTTGGGCTGGTAGAGCAGGTGCAGCTGGGCGCCGGCCAGGGCCTGGGGCAGTTCGGCCTCGATCGCGATGCTGCGCGCCATGGCGCGCGCGGTCTGGGCGTTGAAGCACAGCAGCGCGTCGGCGCCTTCGCGCCAGCGCGGGTCCTGCGCCATGTCGAGCGCCAGCTCGCTGCAGCGCAGCAGCTCGGCACCGTCGGCCTCGGGCTCGCGCGCCAGCAGATCGGCGGCCAGCACCAGGCCGAAGGCCAGGTCCAGCAGCACCGCCTGGCGTGCCGTCATCGTCTGCACCGGCAGGGCCTCGCGCAGCCGGCCCACCTGCGCCAGCGCCGCGACCTCGTCGTCCAGGTCCGGCAGCAGCACCGCGATCACCGAGCCGCGCACGCGCGCGGCGCGCGCGCCGCGCGGCAGGGCGGCCTGCAGGCCGGCGACGAAGTCGCGCAGCAGCGCGTCGCCGGCGCCCACGCCATAGCGGGCATTGAGCTGGCGCAGATTGCACAGGCGCAGGGTCAGCAGGGCCAGGCCCGGCGCGCCACGCTGGCACAGCGCATCGAGCTGCTGGATGCAGCGGGCACGGTTGGGCAGGCCGGTCAGCGGGTCGTGCCAGGTGGCCCAGGCCTCGCGCTGCACCGAGGCCGCCAGGTCGGCCTGCACGCGGCGCAGCTCGGTCACGTCCTCGAAGGCGTAGGCGGTCAGGCGCAGCCCGATGCCGCGCGCCGAGCGCAGCAGCACCTCGCGCGCCTCGCCGCCCTCGCCAGGCTCGGCGAAGCGCCAGCGCAGCCCCGGCTCGGACCGCCAATCGACGGCCTCGCCCGCGGTGGCGACGAACAGATGGGCAATCGGGCGGCCGCGCAGCCGTGCCTCGCTGGCCGATCCGCAGAGGGCAAGAAATGGCTTGTTGCAACGCACGATCCTGCCCCGGGCATCGCACACCAGCGTGGGCCCGCTGGCGATCTGGAACACCTGCTCGCTGAGCTGACGCCAGCCGCGCAGCTTGCGCTCCACGCGCTGCATGCCGGCCACGACGCGGAACATCGCCAGCGGCAGGCAGAGGTTGAAGAACAGGTAGAGCGCCGCGTGCACATAGGCCGACGAATGCGGCAGCCGCACGTCCTGCTGCGGCAGCTGCGGCGCCTCCCAGCCCCACAGCAGCAGCGCGAACAAGCCGGTGTTCAGCAGCATCAGGGCCAGCGCCAGGCGCCAGCTGATCAGCAGGCCGGCCAGCATCGGTGCGGCATAGGCCAGCACATGGCCGAGGCGCGAGATCGCGGGTTGGCTGCCCGTGGACACCGTGATCGCGACGCTGGACACATAGACCGCCGCCAGCAGGCAGAGCGCGCCGGTGCGCCGGCTGCTGCGCGCCTGCTGCACCGCCGCCGCCAGCAGCGCGACGACGACGGCAACGATGGCGAAGGCCCAGGGCTTGCCGCGCAGCCAGGCGGCCACCGCCACATGCAGGCCGACCACGGCAGCCAGCAGCAGGCCCGACAGCAGCACCACGCGCAGGGCGCTGAGCTGGATGTCGGCGGCGGCCAGGCCGCCGCGCGCCGGCTGGGCCAGCACCCAATTGCCCAGGCGGGCCCAGCGTTTGATTGCGATCGCTCTGATACTGCCCATCGGCAACACGGGCGGCATGCGCAGGCCGGTCAAGACCTGGCCCCTCCCTGGCCTCCCTCGATTCTCCGGCCCGCGGCAAAGCGCCGTCGGCAACGGTGTCCACGGCGGACTTTAACGTCCGCTTACGGGGCCCCGACCCTCGGGAAATGGGCCATGTCGGCAATAAGTCAGTGCTTTCGCTGTGTCGTGGCCAACACCTCGGGATTGAGCGCGGTCGGCGGCGCGCCGCCGGTCAGCACGGCGATCAGGTTGTCCACCGCCAGATTGCTCATCGCGCGCCGCGTCGGGATCGAGGCGCTGGCGATATGCGGGGTCAGCACGACGTTGCGCACCGCCAAGAGGCCGGGGTGCACCGCCGGCTCGCCCTCGAACACGTCCAGTCCCGCCGCGGCGATGCGGTTCGAGGCCAGGGCCTCGGCCAGCGCGGCGTCATCGACCACGCCGCCGCGCGCGATATTGGTCAGCGTGGCCGTGGGCTTCATCAGCGAGAGCTCGCGCGCGCCGATCATGTGGTGCGAGCCGGGGCCGTAGGGCACGACGATCATCAGGTGGTCGGCCTGGCGCACCAGCTCGTCCTTCTCGACCCAGCGCGCGCCAAGCGGCGCCTCCTGCTCGGGCGCCAGGCGGCTGCGATTGTGATAAATCACCTGCATGCCGAAGCCCAGGTGACCGCGCCGCGCGATCGCCTGGCCGATGCGGCCCATGCCCAGGATGCCCAGCGTGGCGCCATGCAGGTCGGTGCCGGCGAACATGGTCACCGACCATTGCTTCCAGCCGCCCGAGCGCAGGCAATGCTCGCTCTCGGCCAGGCGGCGCGCGGCCGCCATCATCAGCGCGAAGCCGAAGTCGGCCGTGGTCTCGGTCAGCACGTCGGGCGCATTGCTGACCAGCACGCCGCGCAGGGTGCAGGCCGGCACGTCGATATTGTTGTAGCCCACCGCCATCGAGCAGACGGCCTTGAGCTCCGGGCAGGCCTTCAGCAGCGTGGCGTCGATCTTCTCGGTGCCGGCCACATAGACGCCCTGCTTGCCCTGCAGGCGGCGGATCAGCTCCTCCTGCGACCAGGCCTCGTCGCCCTCGTTGGTCTCGACCTCGAAGTGCGCGCGCAGGCGGTCGACGATGTCGTCGAAGGTCTTGCGGGCCACCAGCACCTTGGGCTTGTCGCTCATCATTGCTTCTCCTGTCAGTCAACATAGGCTACACGCCGGCCACGTCCGGCAGAGCCCGAGGGTCCGACTCTGCCGGCCCTGCGGGCTCGCCCCCTTGAGGGGGCGCGCGCCGCGCGTAGGGGGTGAGTCATTACCTGAACCAGATGATTGTCATGCCGAGGAACAGCGGAATCAGCACCGCGCCCGACCAGGCCATGTAGCCGAAGAAGCTGGGCATCCTGACGCCGCGCTCCTCGGCGATGGCCTTGACCATGAAGTTGGGGGCGTTGCCGATATAGGTGTTCGCGCCCATGAAGACCGAGCCGGCCGAGACCGCGGCCAGCGTGGCCGCCAGCGGCCCCATCAGCTGCTGCGGATCGCCGCCGGCCAGGTTGAAGAACACCAGATAGGTGGGCGCATTGTCCAGAAAGGACGACAGCGCGCCGCTGAACCAGAAATAGGCCCAGGGCAGCGGCTGGCCGTCCGGCGCGGTGACCGCGCGCGTGACGGCGGCGAAGGCGCCCTGCTCGCCGGCCTTCAGCATCGCCAGCACCGGCACCATGGTCAGGAAAATGCCGATGAAGAGCTTGGCCACCTCCTGCATCGGTCCCCAGGAGAACTGGTTCTTCTCGCGCAGCCCCTGGGGCGTGATGGCCAGCGACCAGCAGGTGACCCCGATCAGCAGCGCGTCGCGCAGCAGCGACTGCAGTTCCACCTCGGTGCCTAGCACCCGGAAGCTGATGCCGGGCTGCCACAGCCCGCTCATCAGCACCAGGGCGACGACGGCGGCCAGCGGCAGGAAATTGATGCCGCCCTCGATGCCGAAGCGCGGCGTGTCGGGGGTCGGGTCTCGCCTGAACGCGCCCTGGATGCCTTCACGGCGGTAGTACCAGCTGTCGATCGCATAGAAGATGGCCAGCAGCGCGCCGATCAGGAACAGGGTCTCGGGGAAGATATGGCGCATGGTCCAGAAGAAGTCCACCCCCTTCAGGAAGCCCAGGAACAGCGGCGGGTCGCCCAGCGGCGTCAGCGAGCCGCCGGCATTGCTGACGATGAAGATGAAGAACACCAGCACATGGGCGTTGTGGCGGCGGTTGTCGTTGGCGCGTATCAGCGGCCGCACCATCAGCATCGAGGCGCCGGTCGTGCCCATGAAGCTGGCCAGCACGGCACCGAGGCCCATCAGGCCGGCATTCAGGGCCGGGCTGCCATGCAGATTGCCGCGCACATAGATGCCGCCGGCGGTGGTGAACAGCGCGACGAGCAGGATGATGAAGGGGAGGTATTCGGCCAGCAGGGTGTGGGCCAGCACGCCGGCCGTCATCCCCAGACCCTGGGTGGCGGCGAAGGGCAGCAGGAAGGCCAGGGCCCAGCCGGCCGCGATCTTGCCGAAATGGTGATGCCAGAGCTTGGGCGCGGCCAGCGGCAGGATGGCGATCGACAGCAGCATGCCGGCGAAGGGGATGCCCCACAGGGCATTGAAGGCCCGGCCGTCGAGATCGGTGGCCAGGGCCGGCCCGGCCAGGCCCAGCAGGGCCAGGGAAAGGAGGAATTTCATGCGCTCGGCGTTCTTCTCTTCTTATTGATCGAGGAAGCGGGTGAAGCCGGCCACCGGCTCGCGCTCGGTGACCAGGCTGTTCTCCACCGCGGCCGGGTCGGCATAGCCCAGGGCCATGCCGCAGACCAGCTGCTGCTGCGGAGCCAGCCGCAGCTCCTCGGCGATCAGGCGGTGGAACTGGGTGAAGGCCGCCTGCGGGCAGGTGTGCAGGCCGCGGCCGCGCGCCGCGATCATGATGTTCTGCAGGAACATGCCGTAGTCCAGCCAGCTGCCCTGCTGCATCACGCGGTCGATCGTGAAGAGCAGGCCCACCGGCGCGTCGAAGAAGACGTAGTTGCGGCCATGCTGGTCGTGCATGCGCGCCTTGTCGCCCTTGGCGATGTTCAGCAGGCCGTACAGGTCCCAACCCACCTTGCGGCGCCGGTCGATGAAGGGCGAGACCCATTCGCGCGGGTAGTAGGCGTATTCCTCGCCATGGGTGGCCAGTTCCTCCGGGTCGTCATAGGTGGCCATGATGCGGTCCGACAGGCGGGTCTTGGCCGCGCCGCTCAGCACATGCACCTGCCAGGGCTGGGTGTTCGTGCCGGAAGGTGCCCGGGACGCCACGCGCAGGATGTCCTCGACCACGCTGCGCTCGACGGGCGTGGGCAGGAAGGCACGCATCGAATGGCGGGTCTGGATCGCGGCATCGACCGCGGCGGTCGCGGCGGGGCTGGGCGGGTCGAACGGGCCGAATGAGTTCATGGCAGCATCAATCCTTGCAAGGCTTGCAGATAGGGCTCGGGCAGCTCGGCCACCGGGCGGCGGCTGTCGCGCTCGACATAGACATGGACGAAATGACCGCGCGCCGCGGTGAGCGGGGCGCCTTCGGCGAACAGGCCGATCTCGTAGCGCACGCTGGAGCGACCCAGCCTGGCCACGCGCAGGCCGGCATCCACGCGCTGCGGGAATGCCAGCGAGCCGAAGAAATTGCAATGCGTCTCCACCACCAGGCCGATCACCGCGCCGCCATGGATGTCCAGCGCGCCCGCGGCGATCAGCACCTGGTTCACCGCGGTGTCGAACAGGCTGTAGTAGACGACGTTGTTCAGATGCCCGTAGATGTCGTTGTCCATCCAGCGGGTGCCCAGCTGCACGAAGCGGGCATAGGCCGCGCGGCCTTCGGCTTGGGATCTTGCTGGTTCGCTCATGGACCCCATTCTTTCATCGCGCGGCCCGCCACAAGGCCCAGCTGTGCGCGGCTTCCCTCAGGGTATTCACCTGCACCGCCACCGTGGTGCTCAGATCCTGGCCATAACCGCCCGCCATGGACAGCGCCACCGGGATGCGGCGTTCGCGCAGCGCCGCGAGCACCCGGCGGTCGCGCTCGCGCAGCCCCGCGGTCGTCAGCTTGAGACGACCGAGGCGGTCGCCCTCGTGCGGATCGGCCCCGGCCAGGTAGAAGGCCAGGCCGGGCAAGGCGCCGCCATGGCCCTGCCAGACCCGCGCCAGCGCCAGGTCCAGCGCCGCCAGGTAGTCGGCGTCGCCGCAGCCGTCGGGCAGTTCGACATCCAGGTCGCCGGGCTCCTTGCGGAAGGGGAAGTTCTTCGCCCCATGCATCGAGAAGGTGAACACGGTCGGGTCCTGGCGGAAGATCGCCGCCGTGCCGTTGCCCTGGTGCACGTCCAGATCGATCACCAGCACCCGCAGCAGCTCGCGCCGGTGCCGGCTCCATTCGGCCTGCATCAGGCGCGCCGCCACCGCCACATCGTTGAACACGCAATAGCCCGAACCCTTGTCGGCATAGGCATGGTGGGTGCCGCCGGCCAGATTGGCCGCCAGCCCCTCCGCCAGCGCCGCACGCGCCGCCATGATGGTGGCGCCCACCGAGCGGCGCGAGCGCTCGGCCATCGACGGAGACCAGGGGAAACCGATCTCGCGCTGCTGGGCGGCCGACAGGTGCCCCAGCAGCACCGCGTCCACGTAGTCCGGCGTGTGGGCGAGCGCCAGTTCGCCGTCGCTGGCCGCCTCGGCCGGCGCCAGCCGCAGCGCGCCGGGCTCGGCCTCCAGGCGCTCGCGCAGCATGCGGTACTTGGACTGCGGAAAACGATGGCCGGGCGGCAGGACCAGGCTGTGGGCGTCGGCGTGGAAGGCTTGCATCGAGCGCCACCATAGCCGCTTTCCCGCCCCGACGCCGCGTGCCGGCCAGCAGCGCCGATCGGCCCGATCTAGGAAATTCCCTCTACTTTGCTGCACCGCAACAAAAACCGCTTGCAATCGCCCGCGACGGCCCTATACTTCGTTCCATGTTGCGGTGCAGCAATTCAAATTGAACGGCACCGATGGTTACCCCGAGACCTCAATCCTCAAACCGTGCCAGGAGCTTTCCCTATGCTGACCGCTGAACAAGTTTTCGCCGCCCACAAAGCCAATGTCGAGACCCTTTTCGGTCTGACCAACAAGGCCTTCGAAGGCGTCGAGAAGCTGGTTGAACTGAACCTGCAAGTGGCCAAGACCGCCCTGAGCGAAGCCGCCGAGACCACCACCGCCGCGCTGTCGGTGAAGGACGCCCAGGAACTGCTGACCCTGCAAGCCTCGCTGCTGCAGCCCAGCGCCGAGAAGGCCGCGTCCTACAGCCGTCATCTGTACGACATCGCCGCCAGCACGAACGCCGAAGTGGTGAAGGTCGCCGAGGCCCAGATCGCCGACACGCAGAAGAAGTTCGCTGCCGTGGTCGACAGCGCCGCCAAGAATGCCCCGGCCGGCACCGAGAACGCCGTTGCCCTGGTGAAGTCGGCCGTGGCCGCCGCCAACAACGCCTTCGAATCGGTGCAGAAGGCCACCAAGCAAGCCGTCGAAGTGGCCGAAGCCAACTTCCAGGCCGCCACCAACACCGCCGTCAAGGCCACCCAGACCGCGGCCCGCGCCGGCAAGCGCGCCGCCTAAGGTTCTTCGCTTGTCTCCTCGGTACCCACGAAGCATCGCTTCCAAGTACCCTTCAAGCCCGGCCTGGCCGGGCTTTTTTTCGTCCGGCTCTCGGCCCATCGGGGCCACGCCATGCTTGGCCTTTGGGTCGGCAGGGGCTTCTCCATTTTTAATCATCACCATCATCATTAATTAATATGATGGTCGTCATCGAAAAGGAGATGCCCATGAAAGCCCTGATTAGTGCCTACGCCCGCTCGCCCTTCCATTTCGCGAAGAAAGGCGCGCTGGCGCAGACCCGCCCCGACGAACTCGCCGCCCAGGTGGTCAAGGGTCTGCTGCAGCGCAGCCGCTTCGACCCCGCCCTGCTGGACGACCTGATCCTCGGCTGCGCCTACCCCGAGGCGGCCCAGGGCAACAACCTCGCGCGCATCGTCGGCCTGCTGGCCGGCTTGCCGCAGCAGCTGGGCGGCATGACGGTGAACCGCTTCTGCGGCTCCTCGATGTCGGCGATCCAGATCGCCGCGGCGCAGATCGAGGCCGGGCTGGGCGAGGCTTATCTGTGCGTCGGCGTCGAGTCGATGACCATGGTGCCGCAGGGCGGCTTCAACTTCTCGCCCAACCCCGGGCTCTACGAGCACACCGACACCTATGTCTCGATGGGCCAGACCGCCGAGAACGTGGCCCGTGAGTACCGCGTCAGCCGCGCCGACCAGGAGCTGCTGGCCCTGCGGTCGCATCAGAAGGCCGCGGCGGCGCGCGCCGCCGGCAGGCTGGCCGACGAGATCGTGCCGATCCGTCTGGAGGACGGCAGCCTGGTCGAGGCCGATGGCTGCATCCGTCCCGGCACCACGCTGGAAGCCCTGGCCACGCTGAAGCCGGCCTTCGGCGGCGTGGTGACGGCCGGCACCGCCTCGCCGCTGACCGACGGCGCGGTGGCGGTGCTGGTCACCAGCGAGGACTTCGCCCGGACCCAGGGCCTGGCCCCCATGGCCCGCATCAAGGCCATGGCCACCGTCGGCTGCGACCCGGCGCTGATGGGCATCGGCCCGATCCCGGCCACCCGCAAGGCGCTGGCGCGCGCCGGCCTGACGGCGGCGGATCTGGACGTGGTCGAGATCAACGAGGCCTTCGGCTCCCAGGCCCTGGCCTGCATCCGCGAGTTGGGACTGGACATGGAGCGCATCAATTTGGACGGCGGCGGCCTGGCGATCGGCCATCCGCTGGGCGCCACCGGTGCGCGCATCACGGCCAAGGCCGCGGCCCTGCTGCAGCGCGAGGGCGGCCGCTATGCGCTGGCCACCCAATGCATCGGCGGCGGCCAGGGCATCGCAACGATCCTGGAACGCCTGTAGGGCCTGTAAGGCCGGCGCCGCGACGGCGCGCGGCTCGGCCCGGGCCCGGCAGAGGCGCCGTCAGCCCGGGTCCGGTGCCGTCCCGAGCCGCTCCAGCTGATCGCCGATCAGCTCCAGGCGCAGCAACGGATTGTCCAGCGCCAGCAGGCGCTGCTTCTCGGCCGCCGGCAGCGGCAGCAGCTCGCACCAGCGATTCGCCAGCCAGCCGCAGTCGTCCCAGCGATAGGGCGGCTGCAGCGGCAGGTCCTCGACCGCCGCGCCGGTCTCCAGCTGGTGCAGCAGGGTCTGCAGCAGCCGCGCCGCCTGCGCCAGATCGGGCGGCAGCGGCACCCGCGCGTCTTCGTCCAGCGGTTCGGCCGCCCCCATCCACAGCCCATGCGGCAGGCAATGCGGCTCGCCCACCAGCCGGAAGCGCCGGCCGCCGCGGCAGCGGATGCGCAGCAAGCCGGCCTGCGGCCGCTCGACATGTTCCAGCCGGGCCAGCGTGCCCAGTGCATGGAAGCGCTCGCGCGCGAAGCCCTCGCCCTCGCGGCGGCGCACCTCGCCGCCCTCGATCAGCGCCAGCACGCCGAAGGGCCGCCCCTCCTGCTCGCAGCGCCTGATCAGGTCCAGGTAGCGCGGCTCGAAGATCTGCAGCGCCAGCAGCCCGTCGGGAAACAGCGGGGCCTGCAGCGGAAACAGCGCAAGGTCGTCCATGCTCATCGCGTCTTGGCCTCGATGCGCTGGCGCAACGCGGGCAGCATCGCCAGCGCGGCCTCGCGCCCGGCCTGGATGCTGCGCCGGCGCGCGCCGAAGTCGGCGCTGCCGATGCCCATCAGCTGCGGACGCAGCACCAGGTCGGCCTCGCGCAGCTCGTAGGCATTGATGCTGCGGCTCATGATGGCGAAGGTCTGCAGCAGCATGCGCATCGCGTCGCCCAGCGGCTTGTCGTCAGGCGGCGAGCTGATGTCCACCGCGATCACCAGGTCCGCGCCCATCTGGCGCGCCTGGCGCACCGGCACCGGCGCCACCAGGCCGCCGTCCACATACTCGCGCCCGGCGATCTTCACCGGCTGGAACACCGCCGGCACGGCGCTGGAGGCGCGCACCGCGGTGCCGGTGTCGCCCGTGCGGAACAGCACGCCCGAGCCGTCGCTCAGGTCGGTGGCCAGGATGCCCAGTGGGATGGCCATCTGCTCGATGCTCTTGTGCCCGGTGCGCTCGCGCACGAAGCGCGCCAGCGCATCGCCGCGGATCAGGCCGCGGCCGGGAAAGGCCCAGTCGGTGATCGCGCCCTCGTCCATGCCCTCGGCCAAGGTCGCCAGCTCCTTGCCGTTCTTGCCCGCGGCGTAGAGCGCGGCCACCAGCGAGCCGGCCGAGGTGCCGGCCACCAGGTCCACCTTGATGCCCTGCTCCTCCAGCACCTGGATCACGCCGATATGGGCGAAGCCGCGCGCCGCACCGCCGCCCAGCGCCAGACCCACAACCGGCAGTCTTGGCGGCGGCGGGACGGGCTTGGGGCCGGGTGGTGCGGCATCGACCGGCGGCGGCGCGCTCGGGGTGCCGACCAGCGGCAGATTGGAACAGGCCGCCAGGGCCAGGGGCGCCAGCAGCAGGCCGCGGCGCGACAGCCCCTTCAGGGGGCGGGATTCGAGAGACATGGCGGCATTCTAGGAGCCGCGAGGCGAGGCTCCTTAGGCCTCCTTAGGCGATACTGAAGCCGCCCGGCAGCGCTGCCGCGGAGGAGACGGATATGGCTCTTGAGCATGCCCACATCGGTCAGCTGATTGACCTCAAGCCCCTGGCCGAGGGCGATACCGACAGCCCCAGCACCAGCCTGATCAAGACCGAGCAGCTGCAGCTGCTGCATGTCGTGCTGCGCACCGGCCAGCGCCTGCCCGAGCACAAGGTGAGCGGCGAGTTGTGCGTGCAATGCCTGGCCGGGCGGGTGCGCCTGGTGATGCCCGGCACCGAGCTGCCGCTGGCGGCCGGCCAGCTGACCGTGCTGGGCGGCGGCGAGCCGCATGCGGTGCTGGCCGAGCAGGACAGCTGCCTGCTGCTGACGCTGATCCTCGCCCATTAGCCGTCCCCCGACCCGGCGTCACCGCGCCCGCGCAGGAGTCGTGAGGCCGGCGGCCCGCCGGAAGCGCTTAGCAGCGCCCCCGGCTGCTACTTCTTTTTCTTGCTGCGATCCGGCACCACGGTCGTGATGCTGGGCATCACCGCCCCGGGCGAGATCGGCTTGGGCGGCGAGCTGTCCTTCTTGGGCTTCTTGCTTTCCTTATTGCTCTTTTGCTGACCTTTGGCCATGGGGCTCTCCTTGGTGGGATGCAGCGAGTGTACGGACCCTCGGCCCGGCTCCGCTCATTCAGTACGCGCCCATATAGTCCTTCTTGCCCACATCGATCCCGTTGTGGCGCAGGATGGCGTAGCCGGTGGTGACATGGAAGAAGAACTGCGGCAGGCCGTAATGCAGCAGATAGTCCTGGCCGCTGAAGCGACGCTCCTTGGGCGTGCCCGGGCGCGTGACGATCTCGCGCGTGGCGGCGGCGGCAAACTGGGCCTCGGGCAGCGCGGCCATGAAGGCCTGGGTGCCGGCAATGCGGGCCTGCAACTCGGCAAAGCTGCTCTCCTTGGCCTCGTAGCCGGGCACCTCGACGCCGGCCAGGCGGGCGCAGACGCCGGCCGCGAAGTCGCAGGCCACCTGCACCTGGCGGGTCAGCGCAAACATATCCGGGAACAGGCGCGCCTGCAGCAGGGCCGCGGGCTCGATGTTGCGGGCCGTGGCATGGGCCTCGGCCTTGGCCAGGACATCGGCCAGGCCGCCCAGCATCTGTTTGAACAAGGGAACGCTGGCTTCGTAGATCGGGATCGACATGGGAACAGGCCTGGGATTAAGCTGGGATTAAGGAAAGAGGGGCGGATTCTCGCAGCCCGCCATGTCGGCCACCCGCGGCACCCGAACGGCCGCCATCGGCATGGCCGCGCCTACACTGCCGGCCTATGGAATTCGCTCCCCTGATCAAGGAAATCGGCCGCGGCACGCGCGGCGCGCGCGACCTGGACGAGACCCGGGCCGAGGCCCTGTTCGGCGCGATCCTGGACGGCCGCGTGCCCGCGCTGGAGCTGGGCGCGATCCTGCTGTCCATGCGCATCAAGGGCGAGAGCGCGGCCGAGCTGGCCGGCTTCTGGCGCGCGATGCAGGCGCGCACCGCGCGCGTGGCGGTGCCCGACGCGGGCCCGCGCTGCGTGCTGCTGCCCACCTTCAACGGCGCGCGCAAGCAGGCGAACCTGATGCCCCTGGTGGCCCTGCTGCTGGCGCGCGAGGGCGTGCCGGTGCTGATCCATGGCCGGCACGATTTCGACAGCCGGCAGAGCCCCTTCGAGCTGCTGGCGGCGCTGGGCCTGGCGCCGGCCGCCTCGGCGGACGAAGCGGGTGAGCAGCTGGCTCGCAAACGCCTGGCCGTCCTGCCGCTGGCCCTGCTGAACCCCGGGCTGGACGCGCTGATGGCGCTGCGTCCGCGCCTCGGGGTGCGCAACAGCGGCCACAGCGTCGCCAAGCTGCTGGACGCCGCGCCGGGGCGCAGCGTCCGGGTCGTGTCCGTGACCCATCCCGAGTATCTGGACAGCATGGGCCAGGCCCTGCTGGCGCAAAGCCAGGACGGCCACCGCGGCCTGCTGATGCGCGCCAGCGAGGGCGAGGCCTATGCGCACCTGCGCCGCAAGGCCCAGCTCTACGGCTTTGTCGACGGCCAGCGCCTGGACCTGCATCCGGCCGACAGCGCGGACCTCGACTGGCCGCTGTCGCCCGATTGCGAGGCCGAGGCCAATGCCCGGCTGATCCGGGCCATGCTGGACGGCCGCGCGCCGCTGCCGCCGCGCATCGCCGAACAGGTGCAGGCCCTGCGCCAGCTGGCAACCGGCTGAACCGACCTCCTTGGAAGGCTATAAGGTCTAAGGCCGTTCATATGCTTATTCGCCAATAAGCAATCTACGATTCTGTAGTTCCTATATATATAAAGCTTCCATAGAGTCCGCAGCCTAGGCCCGGGATTCCATTTCCGGGCCCCACCCATCGGGAGCAGGACTTGTTGTTGGACTGGATTGCGATCGCAAGCGGCTTCGGCGTCGGCGTCATCGTCGGCATCACCGGCGTGGGCGGCGGTTCGCTGATGACGCCGCTGCTGCTGTCGGTCTTCAGGCTGAACCCGGCCGTGGCCATCGGCACCGACCTCTGGTTCGCCGCGCTGACCAAGGTGTCGGGCTCGGTGGCTCATGCGCGCCACGGCCATGTGAAGTGGCGCATCACCAGCCTGCTGCTGGCCGGCTCTATTCCCGCCTCGATCGCCACCGTGGCGCTGATGCACCTGACCGGCGTCACCAAGGGCTGGGCCAGCACCCTGTCCTTCTCGCTGGGCATCGCCCTGCTGCTGACCGCCATGGTCGTGGCCTTCAAGAAAAGCTGGCAGGCCCTGGGCCTGCGGCTGGAGCGGGTCATCCCCGAGTCGCGCAAGCCCGCGCTGACCATCGCCTCGGGCGTGATCCTCGGTGTGCTGGTGTCGCTGTCCTCGATCGGCGCCGGCGCGATCGGCGCCACCCTGATCCTCCTGATCTACCCGCGCCTGGAGGCGCGCTACATCGTCGGCAGCGACATCGCCCATGCGGTGCCGCTGACCCTGGTGGCCGGCATCGGCCACGCCACCCTGGGCCATGTCAACTGGCCGCTGCTGGTGCCGCTCCTGATCGGCTCGGTGCCCGGCATCTGGCTGGGCGCACAGCTGACGCGCCGCCTGCCCGACGGCGTGGTGCGCGGCCTGCTGTGCGCCTCGCTGCTGATGGCCGGCTGGAAAGTGATTCACTGATTGATTGCTTGAGTTTCTGACGTAGCTATGTACGCCTATACCGATTTCGACCGCCAGTTCGTCCACGCCCGCGCCGCGCAGTTCCGCGACCAGCTGGAGCGCAACCTGGCCGGCACCCTCACCGACGACGAGTTCCGCCCGCTGCGCCTGCAGAACGGCTGGTATGTGCAGCGCCATGCACCGATGCTGCGCGTGGCCGTGCCCTATGGCGTGCTGTCCGCCAGGCAACTTCGCCAGCTGGCCCATATCGCGCGCAAATGGGACCGCGGCTACGGCCATTTCACGACCCGCCAGAACCTGCAGTACAACTGGATCCCGCTGGTCGACGCGGCCGACGTGATGGACGCGCTGGCCGATGTGGACATGCACGGCATCCAGACCAGCGGCAACTGCATCCGCAACATCACGGCCGATGGCCTGGCCGGCGTGGCCGCCGACGAGATCGTCGACCCGCGCCCCTATGCGGAAGTGCTGCGCCAGTGGAGCACCCTGCACCCCGAGTTCGCCTTCCTGCCGCGCAAGTTCAAGATCGCGGTCTCCGGCGCGCTGGAAGACCGCGCCGCGATCGCCTGGCACGACATCGGCCTGCAGCTGCTGAAGAACGAAGCCGGCGAGGTCGGCTTCAAGGTGCTGGTCGGCGGCGGCATGGGCCGCACGCCGATCACCGGCCAGGTGATCAAGGAGTTCCTGCCCTGGAACCAGATCCTCGTCTACATCGAGGCGATCGTGCGCGTCTACAACCGCTACGGCCGCCGCGACAATATGTACAAGGCCCGCATCAAGATCCTGGTGAAGGCCGAGGGCCAGCAGTTCTTCGACGCGGTGAACGCCGAGTTCGCCCATATCCTGGCCGACGATGCCGGTGGCCATGAGCACATCATTCCGCAGGCCGAGCTGGAGCGCGTGGCGGCCAGCTTCGTGGTGCCGGAAGGCGTGGCGGCCGCGCCCGCGATCGACATCCTGGAAGGCGCATCGGGCAGCTACAAGCGCTGGCTGGAGCGCAATGTCCATGCGCACCGCCTGAGCGGCTACCGCGGCGTGACCCTGTCGCTGAAGCGCCTGGGCATCCCGCCGGGCGACGCCACCGACGCGCAGATGGAGGCCGCCGCCGGGCTGTCCGAGCGCTACAGCCAGGGCGAGCTGCGCGTCACGCATGACCAGAACCTGCTGCTGCCCTGGGTGCGCGAGAGCGACCTGCCGGCCCTGTACGAGGAAGCCAAGGCCAACGGCTTCGCGACGCCGAACATCGGCCTGCTCTCCGACATGATCGCCTGCCCCGGCGGCGACTTCTGCGCGCTGGCCAATGCCCGCTCGATCCCCGTGGCCGAGGCGATCACCGAGCGCTTCCAGGACCTGGACGAGCTCTACGACATCGGCGACATCGACCTGCACATCAGCGGCTGCATCAACAGCTGCGGCCACCACCACAGCGGCCATATCGGCATCCTCGGCGTCGACAAGGACGGCAGCGAGTGGTACCAGATCACCCTGGGCGGCTCGGACGGCTCGACGATCTCCGGCGCGGCCGTGCCCGGCAAGGTGATCGGCCCCAGCTTCGCGGCCGACGAGGTGCCCGACGTGATCGAGTCCGTCGTCCAGACCTATCGCCGCGAGCGCGCGGCCACCGAGCGCTTCATCGACACGGTGCGCCGCATCGGCCTGGAGCCCTTCAAGGGCCCCGCCAACGCCCAGCGCACGCTGACAGCCGCCGCCCGCTGAGAACGAGCAGAGATCACCCCATGAAGTTCATCGATCCCCATCACGACCAATGGCACCGCGTCGTCGGCGAGGACGGCCCCAAGCCCGATCCCGATCCGGCGCCCTACCGGCTGCTGAGCCTGGAGCAGTGGCATGCGGTGCGCGACCATTGGCCGGCCGGCCTGCCCACCGCCGTCGAGCTGCCCAACGACCATGACATCGAGGACCTGGCCGCCGATCTGCCGCGCCTGAGCCTGATCGTGCTGCAGTTTCCCAAGTGGGTGGACGGCCGCGCCTACAGCCAGGCCCGCATCCTGCGCAGCCGCTACCGCTTCGCCGGCGAGATCCGCGCCACCGGCGAGGTGCTGGTGGACATGGTGCTGCTGGCCGCCCGCACCGGCTTCGACGCGGTGCAACTGCGCGCCGACCAGAGCCTGGAGGCCGCGCGCCGGGCCCTGTCCTTCTTCCCCGGCCATTACCAGGGCGACGTGGCGCACGCCAAGCCGCATTTCGCCGAGGCGCGCTGATCATGAGCGAGGCCCAAGTCTCCTCCCTGCTGCCCTCGGCGGCGACCGCGTCGGCCATCGGCCTCTATGCCCGCAAGACCGCCGGCTTCGATGAGCGCCTGGCCGAGACCATCGCGCTGCTGCGCGCCGCCGTCGCGGAGCATGGCGCCGGCCTGCTGCAGTCCACCTCGCTGGGCGCCGAGGACATGGTGATCACCGACCTGATCGCGCGCCATGCGCTGCCGATCGGCATCGCCACCTTGAACACCGGCAAGCTGCACGCCGAGACCCTGGACCTGATCCCGCGCATCGAGGCGAAGTACCCCGGCGTCAGGGTCGAGGTGTTCGAGCCGGTGCAGGAACAGGCGATCCACTTCGTGCGCGCCAACGGCGAGGATGCGATGTACCGCAGCATCGAGCTGCGCAAGGCCTGCTGCGGCATGCGCAAGCTGGAGCCGCTGTCGCGCATGCTGGCCGGCCGCAGCGCCTGGATCACCGGCCTGCGCCGCGAGCAGAGCGCGAACCGCGCCGAGGTGCCCTTCGACGAGGACGACGGCAAGGGCCGCCGCAAGCTGAACGTGCTGGCCGCCTGGAGCTGGGCCGATGTCTGGCACTACATCCAGGCCTTCGACCTGCCCTACAACCCGCTGCACGACCGGTTCATGCCCAGCATCGGCTGCGCGCCCTGCACCCGCGCGATCGCCGTCGGCGAGGACTTCCGCGCCGGCCGCTGGTGGTGGGAAGACGAGAACGCCAAGGAATGCGGCCTGCACAAGGCCCACACCAACGAAGAACTGAAGAGCACAGGAGCCCCGGCATGAACGCCCCGGTCAATCTCGAGAAACTGCTGCCGACGGTCGATCACCGTCATCTGGACCACCTGGAGGAAGAAGCCATCTTCATCCTGCGCGAGGTGGCCGCCGCCTTCGAGCGCCCGGGCCTGCTGTTCTCCAGCGGCAAGGACAGCTGCGTGGTGCTGCGCCTGGCCGAGAAGGCCTTCAAGCAGCGCGACAAGAGCGATCCCTGCGGCAACAGTTTCAAGGGCAAGTTGCCCTTCCCGCTGGTGCATGTGGACACCGGCCACAATTTCCCCGAGGTGATCGAGTTCCGCGACCGCCGCGTCGCCGAGATGGGCGAGCGCCTGGTCGTCGCGCATATGGACGAGTCGATCCGGAACGGCACGGTGCGCCTGGCGCATCCGCTGGAGTCGCGCAACGGCCACCAGACCGTCACGCTCCTGGAAGCCATCGAGGCGAACCGCTTCGACGTGCTGATCGGCGGCGCCCGCCGCGACGAGGAGAAGGCGCGCGCCAAGGAGCGCATCTTCAGCCACCGCGACAGCTTCGGCCAGTGGCAGCCCAAGGAACAGCGCCCGGAACTCTGGAACCTGTTCAACACCCGCATCCGCCCGGGCGAGCATTTCCGCGCCTTCCCGATCAGCAACTGGACCGAGCTGGACGTCTGGCTCTACATCGCCCGCGAGAACATCCCGCTGCCCAGCCTGTACTTCGCGCACCAGCGCCAGATCATCCGGCGCAAGGGTCTCTTGGTGCCCGTCACCGAGGTCACGCCGCCGGAGGCCGGCGAGCAGATCGAGACCGAGACCGTGCGTTTCCGCACCGTCGGCGACATGACCTGCACCTGCCCGGTCGAGAGCCCGGCCACCTCGGCCCAGGACATCGTCGCCGAGACCCTGACCGTCACGGTCAGCGAGCGCGGCGCCACCCGCATGGACGATCGCACCTCCGAGGCCTCGATGGAGCGCCGCAAGAAAGAGGGCTATTTCTAAGACCACCCCCGAGGCGCCGCGCGCCTCCCCCTCAAGGGGCGAGTCCGATGGCCCGGCAAAGCCGGATCCACGGCCTCCACTCGATCAAGACAAGGTTTGATGCAGACATGAGCGCCATACCCAAACAAGAGATCGTCCACGAACAGGACATCGACACCCAGCACCGCGCGCTGCGCTTCCTGACCGCCGGCAGCGTCGACGACGGCAAGAGCACCCTGATCGGCCGCCTGCTGTATGACAGCCGCGCGATCCTGGCCGACCAGCTGGACACCTTGGAGAAGCGCGCCGCCGGCGCGCCGATCGACCTGAGCCTGCTGACCGACGGCCTGGAGGCCGAGCGCGAGCAGGGCATCACGATCGACGTGGCCTACCGCTACTTCGCCACCAAGACCCGCAAGTTCATCATTGCCGATGCGCCGGGCCATGAGCAGTACACCCGCAATATGGTGACGGCCGCGGCCGGCAGCGACGCCGCCGTCGTGCTGGTGGACATCACCAAGCTGGACCTGAGCCAGGACGAGGTGCCGCTGCTGCCGCAGACCCGCCGCCACAGCCTGCTGGCGCATCTGCTGCGCGTGCCCAGCATCGTCTTCGCGGTCAACAAGATCGACGCGCTGGAGGCTCCGGCCGAAGGCTTCGCCAAGGTCGGCGCCGCGCTGAAGGCCTTCGCCGCGCAGGCCGGCATCGCGGTCACCGCCATCATCCCGGTCTCGGCGCTGCGCGGCGACAACGTCACCCAGCCGCTGGACGCGCCCTGGTACGACGGCCCCTCGCTCTTGCAGGTGCTGGAAGGCCTGCCGGCGCTGCAGGAAAAGGTCGAGGGCCAGTTGCTGATCCCGGTGCAGTATGTCGCCCGGGACTCCGGAGAAAAGGGTGAAGGCACCGGCCACCAGCCGCGCACCCTGTGGGGCCGCATCGCCCATGGCCAGGTCAAGGCCGGCGACGAGATCCAGATCCTGCCGAGCGGCCAGACCGCCATCGTCGCCGAGGTGCGCCGCGCCGGCGAGACGGTCGCGCACAGCGTGGCCGGCGAATCGGCCGGCCTCGTGCTGGACCGCCAGCTCGACGTCAGCCGCGGCGACTGGATCGTCACGCCCGGCAGCGCCACGCCAACGCAGAGCTTCGAGGCCACCCTGGCCTGGCTGGACACCGAACCCGCCCAGGTCGGCCGCAAGTACTGGGTGCGCCACGGCAACCGCTGGGTGCAGGCGCGCATCAGCTCGATCGAGCACAGGCTGGACATCCACACCCTGGCCGAGACCGAGGCGCATGAGCTGGCGGTCAACGAGATCGGCCATGTGCGCATCGAGCTGCAGGCCGCGCTGCCGGTGGAGCCCTATGCGGCGAATCGGGTCGGCGGCGCGCTGATCGTCGTCGACCCGACCAGCAATCGCACCAGCGGCGCCTTGCTGGTACGCTGAGGCCTGCGGGAAGTTTGCGAGCAGACATGGGCAAGGTCATCTTCGTCAGCGCCGGTCCCGGAGCCGCGGACCTGATCACGCTGCGCGGCGCGCGCGCGCTGCAGCAGGCCGACGTGGTGCTGTTCGATGCGCTGACCGACCCGCTGCTGCGCGAGTTCGCGCCGCAGGCCCAGTGGCTGGACGTCGGCAAGCGCGGTTTCACCACCAGCACCGCGCAGACCGCGATCGACGCCCTGCTGGTCAAGATGGCCCTTCAGCATCAGGTGGTCGTGCGCCTGAAGGGCGGCGATGCCAGCATCTTCGGCCGCCTGGAGGAAGAGCTGCTGGCACTCGGGCGCGCCGGCATCGCGAGCGAGGTGGTGCCCGGCGTCACCGCCGCGATCGCCGCCGCCGCCCACACCCAGCGCCCGCTGACCCGCCGCGGCCGGGGCCGCAGCGTCAGCCTGAGCACCGCGATGACCCGCGAGGGCGATCTGCAGGCGCTGAAGAGTGCCGACACCGAGGTCTTCTACATGGCCGGCCGCCAGCTGGCCGCCCTCTCCCGCAAGCTGCTCGAGGCCGGCTGGGCGCCCGACACGCCCTGCTGCGCGGTCTCGCGCGCCGGCTGGCCCGACGCCCTGGCCAGCGAGCATCCGGTGTCAGGTCTTGCGGCCGCCGCCCTGCTGCACCGCGGCCGCCCCACGGTGGTCACCGTGGGCGCCGGCGCCCGCGCGCTGCCCTCGGGGCAGGCCGCCAAATGCGGCAAGGCCACGGAGCTTGAGCAGGAACAAGCCCTGACGCCGAGCCCGAACGATTAAAATCCGTCTCGCCCCGCCGGCGCGGATACCCGCGCCGGTCGCTGCCCATAAGAACCGAGTTGCCCCATGACCCACGTCGTTACCGAAGCCTGCATCCGCTGCAAGTACACCGATTGCGTTGATGTCTGCCCCGTCGATTGCTTCCGCGAAGGCCCGAACTTCCTGACCATCGACCCCGACGAATGCATCGACTGCGCCGTCTGCATCCCCGAATGCCCGGTCAATGCGATCGTCCCCGAGGAAGACGTGCCGGGCAATCAGCAGCACATGATCAAGCTCAATGCCGATCTGGCCAAGAACTGGCCCAGCATCACCAAGCGCAAGCCCGCCCTGCCCGACGCCGACGAGTGGAAGGACCGCACGGACAAGCTGTCCGAGCTGATCCGCTGAAGCGCCAGGCCCCGCGCTTCGCGCGCCAAGGCCAGAGGCCTTGGCCGTCGCCAGGCACAAACAGTCCGCAGGGACTGTTTGTGTCCCGGCTCCGCCCCCTCAAGGGGCGACACCGGCCGCCCGGTAACACGGGTCCGACATAGAGACCGAGACGCCATGACGAACAGCAGTCCGATTGCACCGATCGAAACCGACGCCGTCATCGTCGGCGCCGGCCCGGTGGGCCTGTTCCAGGTCTTCGAGCTGGGCCTCCTGGAGATCAAGGCCCATATCATCGACTCGCTGGCCTACCCCGGCGGACAGTGCATCGAGCTCTACCCCGACAAGCCGATCTACGACATCCCGGCCGTGCCCATGTGCACCGGCAAGGAGCTGACCGACAGCCTGCTCAAGCAGATCGAGCCCTTCGGCGCGACCTTCCACCTGGGCCAGGAGGTCACGCTGGTGCAGAAGCAGGAGGACGGCCGCTTCGCCGTCGAGACCGCCAAGGGCACGCGCTTCCTGACCAAGACGATCTTCATCGCCGGCGGCGTCGGCAGCTTCCAGCCGCGCACCCTGAAGGTCGAGGGCGTCGAGCCCTTCGAGGGCACGCAGCTGCATTACCGCGTCAAGGGCCCCGAGCAGTTCGCCGGCAAGAACCTGCTGGTGGTGGGCGGCGGCGACTCGGCGCTGGACTGGGCGCTGAATTTCTGCGCAGGCAATGCCGACGGCAACCCGCACAAGGCCGAGAGCGTGATCCTGCTGCACCGTCGCGACGGCTTCAAGGCCGCACCGGCCAGCGTCGCGAAGATGCACGCGCTGTGCGACGCGCACGAGATGCAGTTCCTGGTCGGCCAGGTGACCGGCATCGTCGAGGAAGGCGGGCTGCTGACCGGCGCCAAGGTCACCGGCGCCGACGGCGTCACCCGCATCGTGCCCTGCGACCAGGTGCTGGCCTTCTTCGGCCTGTCGCCGAAGCTGGGCCCGATCGCCGAATGGGGTCTGGCGCTGGAACGCAAGCAGATCGTCGTCGACACCGAGAAGTTCGAGACCAGCGTCCCCGGCATCTTCGCGGTGGGCGACGTCAACACCTACCCGGGCAAGAAGAAGCTGATCCTGTCGGGCTTCCACGAGGCCGCGCTGGCCGCCTTCGGCGCCGCGCCTTACGTCTTCCCCGAGAAGCGCATCCACCTGCAGTACACCACCACCAGCCCCAAGCTGCACAAGGTGCTGGGGGTCGAATCGCCCGTGTTTGATTGACCCACCCCCTACGCGCTTCGCGCGCCAAGGCCAGAGGCCTTGGCCGTCGCCAGGCACAACCAGTCCGCAGGGACTGTTTGTGTCCGGGCTCCGCCCCCTCAAGGGGGCGACACCGGCAGCCCGGCGAAGCCGGATCTGCGGTGTCCGCTTGGTGGAAGTCATCTGCCGGGGCAGGCATCGCGGCTGACGGGAGCCGGGTGTTTCAGCGCTGCCAGCCGCGCTCGCGCGCCGCGCGCTCCGCGGCCGCATCCAGCACCTCGCCCTCGCGCATCGCATCGATCGTCTGCAGCAGGGCCGGCGGCAGGGCGGTGGCCGCGGTCCGGTAGGCCGGATCGGCGCCCTTGCCATCGGCGCTGCGCTGCAGCTGCTCGATGCGCCATTGCCGGCCCGCGTCGTCGCGGCAGGCCAGGCCAGCGCTGCCGCCCTCCAGGCCGAAGCTGCGGCAATAGCGCCCGCCCTGGGCGACAAAGCTGAGCCCCGGCGTCACCCCGTCCTGCTGCTGGCCCGACAGCCGCTGGTCCAGCGCCAGCGCCAGCCCGCCGCGCGCCACCAGGCCGCCGTCCCCGGCCTGCGCCAGCAGGCCCGGATCGCCGGGCGACAGCCATTGCATGCCCACCGCCAGCCCCAGCAGCAGGCTGGCGGCCATGCCCCCCCATTGGACCCAGGAGGGCCGGCGCTGCGCTCGCTGCTCGGCCAGCGACACCACGGGCGCGGCCCGCAAGACCTCTTGCAGCCGCTGCGGGACCGGCTCGTCCAGCACCGGGTCGAAGCTCGCGCCCAGCGCCGCGCGCAGCTCGCGCTCGCGCGCCAGCGCGGCGCGCAGCGCCGGCTCCTGCGCCAGCCGTTCCTCGAAGGCGCGGCCGGCGGCGGCATCGAGCTCGCCGTCGGCATAGGCCATCAGCAGCAGTTGATCGTCATCGCTCATCATCATCACCGCTCCACCTGCGCATCGACCAGCAGCCTCTGCAGCGCCTCGCGGCCGCGCGCCAGCCGGCTGGTCAAGGTGCCGATCGGGATCTCCAGCGTCGCCGCCGCCTCCTTGTAGGGCAGGCCCTCGACCAGCACCAGGCTCACCGCCAGACGCTGCTCCTCGGGCAGCCGCGCCAGCGCCGCCTGCACCGACAGCCGCATGATCCGCGTCCCGCTCTCGTCATGCCCGACCTGCTCGCCCGCCTCCTCGGGCGCCAGCAGCTCGGCGCGGCGCGCGCGGCTGCGCAGCTCGTCGATCCAGGCGTTCTTCATGATGCGGAACAGCCAGCTGTCCAGCCGCGTGCCCGCCTGCCATTGCTCCCTTGCCTTCAGCGCACGCTCCAGCGCGACCTGCACCAGGTCGTCGGCATCCTCGCGCTGCCAGGCCAGCGTGCGCGCGAAGCGGCGCAGCCGCGGCAGCAGTTCGGCGATCCCCTGGCGCAACTCGCTATCGTTCATGCCATGATCATCATCAGTAAACGTCGGCGCGGCGGATTTTCTTCCATCGCCGCAACGTTCTCTCCGACATGAAGATCAAATTGCTCGCTCTCGGCCTGGGCCTGCTGCTGGCCGCCGCTTCCGCCCGGGCCCAGTTGCGCCTGCCGGGCGGCCTGCCGCAACTGCCCCAGCTCCCCGCCCAGCCCGCGGGGTCGCTGCTGCAGCAGCAGCGCCTGGATCGCGGCCTGGCGCCGCCCGACCTGCTGGGCCTGCGGCAGCGGCTGGTCGAGCAGCTGCTGGCCCGCCACCCGCGCGAGCTGGCGCGCGATCCGGCCGGCGAGCCGATCCTGCGCGCCCAGCTGCTGGCCCTGCCCTCCGACCCGGCGGCGCGCGAACGCCTGCTGGGCCTGCCGGGGCTGCATCCGGTCGAGGACCTGCAGTTCGAGGGGCTGGAGCTCGGCTGGCTGCGCCTGCGCACCGACCCGGGCCAGGACCTGGCCGCGCTGCTGCGGCGGCTGCGCGCCCAGGACCCGGACGGCCTGTACGACTATCACCATCTCTACCTGCCCGGCGGCACGGCCGCAAGCGCCGCGGACGGCTCGGCGCCAGGCCCCGCCGACGGCGGCGCCGGCCGGGTCGGCCGGGTCGGCCTGATCGACAGCGGCCTCGACCTCGCCCACCCGGCGCTGCATGGGGCCGCCGTGCAGCGCCATGGCTGCCAGGGTCGCACCCATCCGACCGCGCATGGCACGGCCGTCGCCTCGCTGCTGCTCGGCCGGGACGGCGGGCGCATGGCGCTCTATGCGGCCGATGTCTATTGCGACGCACCGGACGGCGGCTCGGTGCTGGCCATCGCCCAGGCCCTGGCCTGGCTGGCGCGCGAGCGGGTCGCGGTGATCAACGTCAGCCTCGTCGGGCCACCCAATGCACTGCTGCAGCGCGCCGTGGCCGCGGCCCAGGCGCGCGGGCATCTGATCGTCGCCGCGGTCGGCAACGACGGGCCGGCCGCGCCGCCCCTGTACCCGGCCGCTTGGCCGGGCGTGGTGGGCGTCACCGCGGTCGACGCGCGTCGGCGCGTGCTGGCCGAGGCCGGGCGCGGGCCGCAGGTGATGTTCGCGGCGCCGGGCGGCGACATGCTGGCGGCCGGCGGCGACGCGGCCTATGTGCCGGTACGCGGCACCTCCTTCGCCGCCCCGCTGGTGGCCGCGCTGCTGGCCGCCCGCCTGGCCGAACCCGACGCGGCGCGCGGCGCCGAACAGCTGGCCCGGCTCGCCCGCGAGGCGCAGGATCTGGGCACGCCCGGCCGCGACGAGGTCTACGGCCAGGGCCTGGTTGGCGAGGCCCTGCGCCTCGCGCGCGCGCCGCGCTGAGTGCCGCTCGATCAAGCCCTCGGTCAAGCCATCGATTACCAATCGTTGCAATCGCCGCGGAAGAAGAGCGCGGCCGCGCTCGTTGTCATCGATGCAGGCGCCGGATGGTCCGGCCCGCTGATCACAAGGAGCTCAGCATGATGAACACCAAGCAACAACGCATTTCCACCCAGGTCCTCGGCACGCTGGCCGTTTCGGCATCCCTGCTGCTGGCGGCCCTGCCCGCGCAGGCCGGCCTGCTGGGCGGCAGCTTGGGCGGCGGCGGCGCTCTCGGGGGCCATCTGAGCGGCGGCCTGCAACGGCCCGAGTTGCAACGGCCCGAGCTGCCGCGCGGCCAGGCCGTTGCCGGCAAGGTCCAGCAGACCACGGCCGAGGCCCAGGGGCGGGCCCAGGGTACGGCCGGTGGCCTGCGGGACAAGCTGCAAGAGCAGGCACCCGACGGCGGCATGCCGGCCGCACCGCTGCCCTCGGCCGGCGCCGCCGGCGACGGCGGTGCCGGCGGCTCCTTGGCCGGCAAGCCGGCGGCGCCCACCGAGGGCGGCACGGCCCCGGGCGGCAAGCCGGCACCGAGCGCCCAGGCCAGGGGCGATGCCGGCGGCCAGGCCTCGGCCAGCCGCAATGGCGCGTCCGGCTCGGCTTCGGGTTCGGCGTCCCTGGGCGCCTCGGCGCAGCGCTGAGGCCGGCACATCGCGGGCCGCGTTGAGGCGCGCCCGCGATCCTGTTTGCGGTGACGGCGCTGCGGCTGCCGGAAGGGACGCTGGCGGAACGCAGGGGCGAACGCACCGAGTGGGCATCGTCATCGCGGTCGACCACCGACCATGTCGCGGGCCGACAGGCCCGCCGCAACCGCCGCCCGGGGCCTCATGGTGCAAGCCGGGATGGCGTGTTCACGAAGGCGAGTCAGGCGCTGGGGCGCGGCTCGCGCAGCAAGGCCGTCAGCGCCTGCAGAGGCGCGCTGGCCTCGCCGGCCCACACCAGGTGGGTACGGTTCACGCGCAGGCGCGCCGGCAGCGGATGGCGCTGCACCGCCGCACCCAGCACGGCATGGTCGAGCATTTCCGCCGGCACGATGGCCAGGCCCATGCCGGCGGCAACGCAGGCCACGATGGCGTGATACGAGCCGAGGTCCAGCATCCGGCCCGGCGATGCCCCCGCCTCGGCCACCCAATCGACCAGCCGGCGCCGGTAGGAACAGCCATGCGGAAAGGCCAGCAATGTCTGGCCATCCAGGTCGGCCGCACGCCGCGGCGCCGGCGTCCCCTTCGCCGTGATCAGCACCAGGTCCTCCGCGAAGGCCGGCAGCGACGCGAGGCGCCCCTTCTCGAAGGGTTCGGACACGAAGGCGGCCTCGATCTCGAAGCGCTCCAGCCTGCGCAGCAGCGAGCCGGTCGTGCCGGTCTGCAACTCGATCGACACCTCCGGGTACAGGGCGTGAAATGCCGACAGCAGCGGCGGCAGCCGGGCGCCCGCCGCGCTTTCCAGGGAACCCAGTCTCAGCACCCCTTGCACGACACCGCTGCGCAGCTCCTGCTCGGCCAGATCGGCCATCTGCAGCAGGCGCTCGGCATGGCCCAGCAGCGTGCGGCCCGCGTCGGTCAACGCTAGGCCGCGGCCCTCGCGGCGGAACAGGGCGACGCCCAGGCGCTCCTCGAACTGCTTGATTCTCGTGGTGACATTGGAGGGGACGCGATGCAGCCGGCTGGCCGCACGCGTCACGCCGCCCTCCCTCACGACACAGCGAAAGATGTGCAGATCATTCAGATCAAACGTTCTCATGCTGAGAAGTGTATGTTCTGACAATTCAGTATTCAAAAGGTCCTCGGACGTGTCAAATCGGGCTCCATGATGAGCACCGAACCCGACCCGAGCGCACCATCCGAGCACACGACATGGCTCATCGTCGGCAGCGGCATCGCCGCGCTCGCCGTCGCGATGGGCATCGGCCGGTTCGCCTTCACGCCCCTGCTGCCGCTGATGCTGCGCGACGGCACCCTGAGCGCGGCCACCGGCGCGGAATGGGCGGCCGCGAACTATGGCGGCTACCTCATCGGTGCGCTGACCGTCTCCTGGTTCGCCAAGGATCCGCTGCGTGGCCTGCGGCTGGCGCTGATTGGCGTCGCGCTGACGACGCTGCTCATCGCAGGGATAGGCGGGGACTCGGGAGCGCTCGCCGGTGCCGGGCTGCGTGGCGCCGCCGGCATCTTCAGCGCCTGGGCGCTGATCTGCACGAGCAGCTGGTGTCTGGCGGAACTGGCCCGGCGGCGGGCCGCGTACCTGGGCGCCTGGATCTATACCGGGGTCGGCCTGGGCATCGCCCTGACCGGCGTTCTCGCCTGGCTCGGGGGGCGCCAGCCCGCGCACTGGCTGTGGCTGGAGCTCGGTGCGCTCGCCGCGACCGGCGCCTTGTTCGTGGGCATGAGCTTGCGCGGCGGCGTCAGGCCGGCCGCGGCGGCGCACGCGACGCCGGCCGCCGGGCCGGACCGGGCGCGTGGGCAGCTGGGCCTGGTGCTGTGCTACGGCAGCTTCGGCTTCGGCTATATCGTGCCCGCCACCTTCCTGCCCGCCATGGCCCGGCAGCAGGTCGACGACCCGCTGGTCTTCGGCCTGACCTGGCCCCTGTTCGGGCTGGCCGCGGCCCTGTCCGTTGCGGCCGCCGCGCGCTGGCTGTCGAGCTGGCCGCGCCGACGGGTCTGGGCCCTGGCGCAGGGCGCCATGGCGCTCGGCACGGCCTTGCCCCTGGCCACGCAGGCCTTGTGGGCGCTGGCGGTCTCGGCCGTGCTCGTGGGCGGAACCTTCATGGTGGCCACCATGGCCGGCCTGCAACTGGCGCGGGAACAGCGCCCCGCCCACCCGACGCCGCTGCTGGCACGGATGACGGTCGCCTTCGCCACCGGCCAGATCGCGGGCCCTGTCCTGGTTCGTGCGCTGGGATCCGGCAGCCTGGCCGGTTGGGATGCCCTGGTCTGGGCGAACGCCGTGGCCACGCTGCTCCTGCTGCTGACGGCAGCCTGGCTGTGGCGGGCGGCCGCACCCCACCCTGCAACCCTGGAGCCAACTCAATGAGCACCGTTCCTTCGAACCATTCCGCCATCGCCTTTCCCGAAGCCGGCCTGCCCGAGCGGCTGGGGCCGCCGGCAACGCTGGATGCGGCGCAGCAGGAGGCCGCCAATGAACTGTTCAATGGCCCCCGCCGTGGTGTGTACGGCCCGTTCCGACCCCTGCTGCACCGCCCGCCACTGCTGCGCGCGGTGGCGAAGGTCGGCGAAACCCTGCGCTACGAGGGCACGCTCGACACCGCGCTGCGCGAATGGACCATCTGCGTCGTCGCGCGCGAGCTGTCCAACGTCTTCGAGTGGGACATGCACCTGCCGCTGGCCAAGGCCGCCGGCGTACCCGCCTCGGCACTGGCAGCCCTGGATGCCGGCGAGCCGTCGCCGCCCGACCTGGCCGGCGAACTCGCGCTCGCCCGCCAGGTCGCCCGCGAACTGATCGGCCAGCACCGCCTCGGCGACGCGACCTACTCGGCCGCCGCGCAGCAGTGGAAAGAGCCGGTGCTCGTGGAACTGCTCACGCTGGTCGGCTACTTCGTGACGGTGTGCTGGCTGATGAATGTGGCGCGCACGCCCGGACCGGCAAGCTGAGCTGCCACGCCGGCGCCCACCGCTCGTGGCCGGGCACGAAGGGTGGGCGAGGCACAGCGTGCAGCCCCGGCTGCGAGCGCGCGCGGGGCGCGAGTGCATCGCAGTGAGCCGAACGCGGCGCAGCCCTCCGAGCCGGGCCGCCGAGCTCCCGCATCGCCGATGCATCCGGGCCAGGGCGCCCACTCCAGCCAGGGGTGTCCGCCCGCGGCACTACAATCCACCTCGCCATGCGGTAGTGACACCGCACGGCATTTCGCTAGGGGTGTTGGGCCGGGCAATCGGTTCGACTGAGAAAGTCCCTTTGAACCTGATTGAGGTAATCCTCGCGCAGGGAAGCACGCAAGAAGTCCACGTCGACCACCGATCCTTTCTCCCGACGTGCGGACTCATGTGAGGCCGACCTGCCATCGCTCGACCTTGCACTCGATGGCACATCATCTCCAGCATCTCCTGTCCCCCCTGGGCCTCGCCGTGGCCTTGCTGTGCGCCGCGCAGGGCGCCGGCGCGCAACAGTCCAGCGCGCTGCCCACCGTCTCCGTCAGCGGCCGCTCCGCCGAGGCGCCCGTTTCCATCGGCGGCTTCGGCAGCGAAACGCCGGTGGCCAAGCTGCCGCTGCAGGCCGCGGTGCTGAGCGCCGACCGGCTGGTCGATGCCGGTGTCGATGCGCTGTCGGGCCTGACCCTGTTCGACGCCAGCGTCGGCGATGCCTACAACGCGCAGGGCTATGTGTCCTATCTGAAGGTGCGCGGCTTCGACCTGGACAACCGCTTCAACTACCGCCGCGACGGCCTGCCGATCAATGCCGAGACGGCGCTGTCCCTGGGCAACAAGAGCGGCGTCGAGCTGCTGAAGGGCACCAGCGGCATCCAGTCCGGCACCAGCGCGCCCGGCGGCCTGGTGAACCTGCTGGTCAAGCGCCCGACCGCGGCACCGCTGACCAGCGTCACCCTGGGCTTGAGCGAGCGCGGCACGGCCGAGGCCGGCCTGGACTGGAGCCGCCGCTTCGGCGCGGGGCAAGCGTTCGGCCTGCGCATCAATGCGGCCGCCGCCGAGCTGCGCCCGCAGCTGCGCGATGCGCGCGGCGACAAGCAGCTGCTGGCCCTGGCCGGCGACTGGCGCGCCACGCCCGACACCCTGGTGGAGGCCGAGTTCGAATGGAACCGCCAGAGCCAGCCCAGCCAGCCCGGCTTCAGCCTGCTGGGCGACCGGCTGCCCTCGGCCAAGGACATCGACCCGCGCACCAACCTGAACAACCAGGACTGGAGCCAGCCGGTGGTGTTCAACAACCAGCATGCGTCGCTGCGCCTGACGCAGCGCCTGAACGCGGATTGGAAGGCGCAGGCCCATCTGGGCGTGCAGCGCCTGAAGACCGACGACCGCCTGGCCTATCCCTTCGGCTGCACGGCTGCCGACGGCAGCTACTACGCCGACCGCTACTGCCCCAACGGCGACTTCGACATGTGGGACTTCCGCAGCGAGAACGAGCGCCGCAACAGCGACGCGCTGGATCTCTCGCTGGCGGGCCGGTTCGTCGCCGCCGGGATGCGTCACGAGATCGGCACCGGCGTGCTGTTCACGCGCTTCGAGAGCCGCTTCCAGCGCCAGACCTACAACTGGGCCGGCACCGGCAATATCTCGGGCCAGGCGCCTGCGCCCACCACGCCGGACCCGACGTTCAGCGCCGACAACACCAATCGCGACGAGCGCAGCACCGAGTTCTATCTGCGCGACACGATCCAGATCGGCACCGACTGGCAGGCCTGGCTGGGGCTGCGTCACACGCGGCTGAAGCGCGAGAGCGTGCGCACCGACGGCTCGGAGCCCATGGCGCCCTACACGCAGAGCTTCACCACGCCCTGGCTGGGCCTGAGCCACGCGCTGTCGGCCCAGTTGATGGCCTATGCCAGCTGGGGCGAGGGCGTCGAGTCCGAGGTGGTGCCCAACCGTCCCGAATATGCCAATGGCGGCCAGGCCCTGCCGGCGCTGAAGAGCCGCCAGCTGGAAATCGGCCTCAAGTCCGGCAGCTCGACCGTGGACTGGGGCCTCAGCGCCTTCGACATCAAGCGCCCGCAGTGGCGCGACATCGGCACTTGCGACGCCGATCTGACATGCACCCGCGTGGCGGACGGCATCGCGCGGCACCGCGGCGTCGAGGCGCAGGCCGATCTGAAATGGAGCGGCGGCGGCCTCTTGGCCAGCGCGATGAAGCTGCAGGCGCGCCGCCGCGGCAGCGCAGACACTAGCCTGAACGGGCTGAAGCCCGCCAATGTGGCCGAGACCGCGCTGAAGCTGCAGGGCCGCCAGAACATCGCCACCCTGCCGGGCCTGCAACTGCAGATGGGCCTGGTCTACGAAGGCCGGCGCGCCGTGCTGCCCGACAACAGCGTCAAGATCCCCGGCTGGACCCGGCTCGACGCAGGCCTGCGCTACGAACAGCAACTCGGCGGCAGGCAGTTGCTGATCTGGCGCGCCGGTGTCGACAACCTCGCCGACCGCCGCGCTTGGAAGGAATCGCCCTTCCAGTACGGCCATGTGTACTTGTACCCGCTCGAGCCGCGCACCTGGCGTGCCAGTTTGGAGATCAGCTTGTAAGGCCTAAAATTTTCTGGCTATAATGCAAGGCTCTGTTCCCCGATAGCTCAGTCGGTAGAGCGCCGGACTGTTAATCCGTAGGTCCCTGGTTCGAGCCCAGGTCGGGGAGCCAAGAACAGAAGAAGAAACAGAATCTCTTCGGAGGTTCTGTTTTTATGAAAGCCCGCCGCAACCGCACGGCGGGCACCCATACCGAACGGTCAATTCCTCGATAGCTCAGTCGGTAGAGCGCCGGACTGTTAATCCGTAGGTCCCTGGTTCGAGCCCAGGTCGGGGAGCCACTTCAGAAGCCCTGCATGCGAAAGCATGTGGGGCTTTCTTCATTTCCCTCAGTGAGCCCACCGATGAGCACCCTGCCCGCCTGCCCTAAGTGCCAATCCGCCTATACCTACGAGGACGGTGCCATGCTCGTCTGCCCCGAGTGCGGCCACGAATGGTCGGCCCAGGGTTCGGAGCCGGCGGCCGCTGAAGAGGTGCGCGTGATCCGCGACGCCGTGGGCAATGTGCTGCAGGACGGCGACACGGTCACGGTGATCAAGGACCTGAAGATCAAGGGCTCGTCCCTGGTGGTCAAGGTCGGCACCAAGGTCAAGAACATCCGCCTGGCCGACGGCGATCACGACATCGACTGCAAGATCGACGGGATCGGCGCGATGGGGCTGAAGTCGGAGTTTGTGAAGAAGGTGTAGCGCGAGGTGGGGTGACCGATTGGCCGCAATCACTTCACGCCCTCGCATCGCCCCTGAGCTTGACTCCAACGACCCCCGGCATCCAGACAGCGATCTTGCTGGATGAAGTTGCGCACAGGCCCCAAAAGCACCAGCAGGAGCACCCCGCAGCACGACAAAAATCCGAGACGCCCCATCCACAAGCCCAAGCGATTTGCGGCGAAGTGCGAATGGACCCTTGCGAGCGCCGAGTTGGTGCTGCCCGGCAGGGGTGCAATACAGAAACGGCTGTTGTCGCCGAATGGCTCCTCGATGCCAAACCGTTCTCCGGCAATCGTGAACTCGCAGAACAGGTCTTCTCGGAGGCTGGATCGAGAGATAGTTCCACCCGGAATGGATGCCGCAATGCGTCGTACGGCACGCCGCCCGGCCAGGGCACTGACCTCGAAGGAATGCAACCGTCCATCTTTGTCGAGCAACGGATACGTGCGCATCAACGCCCCTCTGAGATTGGCGCCTCAAGCCAAATGTGCTGGCCCGAATGGTGCTCTTTGATCGTAGACAGCGCGCGCTCAAGCTTTGTGCGATCGCTCAGGGCATAGACGAAGCGGCTCAGGTTGACGCCATCAAGGCGGCCATAGTCTTCATCTGAGATCGCGTCGCTGCCACACCAGATAGCATCGCTCGAAGTGGCGGCGCGAATCGCCTCACGAAGGCCCTGCCCTGTGATTGCTAGGTAGATCATCTTGGAAGCATACCCGGGCACCGGTCACTACCGGGATCCTTTCCCGATGATCGACACTCGGACTCCCAGCTCGACCATAGACCTATTCATCCGTAGGCCCCTGTTCGAGCCCAAGTCGAGGAGCCACATTGAGAGCCCTGATGCAGAGATGTGTCGGGGCTTTTTCTTTGGGCGGCGTTCGGGGTGATTGTCGAAGGGGGCATCGGTCAAGGCCCCCCCGTCGCCATAGGCCGGCTCCACCACATCTATGAACGCACCTAGGCCGTCGGCCGCGACCTAGTAAGTCCGTGATAGCGTGCGCGCATACCCCTGCTGAAAGAACTCATCCATTGAAGACCTCCCTAGTCGAGATTGAGGCCGTCTCCACATGCCGCGGCCGTGCTTCGGATTCTGGCAAAGCTCGGCTTATGCCGCGAGACGTCAAGCAGCCAGCCGAATGCGCTTGCACTACCATGGCCCGATGACCGTCATCCTCGACCGCCGCATCCTCTCCGCTGCCCCACACCGCGCGGGTTTGCTCCTGGCAAGCCTGTTGCTGCCTCTCGCCGCCGCAGCCGCCGACAGCGCCGACCGGCTTGTCGAACTCCTGGGCCCGCACGAGCGAGACATGCGCAAGCTGGGCCTGATGGTGAAGGCCAACCCGTTCGCGACGGTGCCCGAGGGCCTGCCCGAATGCGACATGAGCCAGGTCGTTCCCGCCTTGCGCGCGGCCTATGTGCAGCAGTACCGGCAGCAACTGTCGGCCCAGGAGCGTGGCGCCGCTATCGCGTTCTTCGGCGGCCCTCAGGGCCGGGAGATCGTGAAGCGCCAGCACGAGCGCGAGGCCGCCGTGCTGCAGGCCGCTACCAACAAGAAGATGGTCTCGGAGGCGGTGCTCGAGGATCCTCCCTCGCTCAAGGCCGCGCTGGCGGCGTTCCACGTCACCCCGGCCGGGCGCAGGTTCGTGGACGACGCGATCGACAAGCAAGGCCCCGGCGGCGAGGCGCTGGAGGCCATCCGCAACGGGGCCTTGATGCGCTGCCTGAAGGCTGCCGATGCGGCCGCAAGGACGAAGCCCGCGGGCGATGAAAGGCCAGCGGCGCCGGCAGCGCCGGCGAAGGGGGCCTCGGTTCTCGACAATGTCCGGTTCGTGCTGGAGAACCAGGGCGCCGACGAGCAGATCGGCTTTTCCGTCGATCTCTACCCCGGCACGCCCACCTGCGACGGGCCGCCGGTGTCCGTGATGCGGTCTTCATCGCCTCTGTCGGCGCAGGACAAGTTGCGGTCCATCGACGTCACGCCGAACAAGGTCCTCAGCTTCGTGATGCGCGCCACCTACGCCGGCAGGAGCGGCGGCGAAGCCTCCTGCAGCCCGGGCGCGCTGACATTCGTGGCCCTGTCCGGCAGTGAATACCGCGCCGTGTTCCGCGAGCGGGACACCAATTGCTGGGTGGAGCTCTGGGCGTTCGACCTCGAAAACAACCGGGCGGCGAGGCGTGTGCCGGTGACGGCCAAGCGCCTCAAGGTGGATGCCGAGGGGCGGCACAGCTGCGATTGGGGCGGCTGACCGCCATCAGGCGCTCGCTGCGCACAGCCGGCACCGCACGGGGAGGGTAGGTTAGGCGATCGCAAGGCGCCCGCTCCATGTGGCAAATCTAGGCTCCCGCACCAGGCGCTGAGCGACTACTGTGGCACATGTTTGGAGACCGCTCAGGGTCGTCATGCACAGGCCTCAGTGATATCCAGTTGGCGGCCGTGGAGCCGGCCCACCTGCCCTCGCGGCGCGCGATCGAAACTGCGGGTGGACGGCTCGTCGACGCTCTGTCCGAGTTCGGTATCACCCCGCTCATCCACCGGTTCGACCCGGTGGCGCGGTGATGCGAGGAGTTGACGCCACGGCACCGTTCGCTTCGGCGTCAAATGCGACCGGCCGACTTTGCGAACTCGCGGACCTGGTCTTCGGTCATGCTGTCGATCGCGTACCAGACCTGCACGCTCTCCCCCACCTGCACCAAGACGCGGTGGTAAAGGGTAACGAGCGCAGGATCTTTCTCGGCGTAGCTGGAATGAAGCCCAGCATCCTCGCCAAGGATCACTTCCTGCCCGTCCAGGGCCCCCCCGACAAAACGACCCGCGTGGAACTGCATCGTTCATCCCTTGACCCGATGAAGCGATATTAAGACTAGAACAGCCCCGCCGGCTCTGCCGGATCGGCCAGTTGCAGATGATCACCTCATGCCCGGTTGCAGCCCTGGACGGCTGAAGTCGGAGTTCGTGCAGAAGGCGTGGCGCCTCGGGCCTGAACCGGGCCGGGCGCAGCGACCCAGCCGGCCTGCACCGAAAAATCCTGTCCCCATCATTCAAGGTCCATACTCCAACATCGCAGCGATGGAGCACGCCATGTTCAGAAGGATCACGGAAGGTCAGCTGAAGGGCGTCACCTTGAGTGCGTACCGCAAGTTCAGGCTGGTCCCGGTCGGCCGCGAGGATGGGGCCGATCTCTATGTCCGCCCCATGATCCTGCCTCTGGTCGGTGCGGGCCACATGACCGATCGCCCTTTGGCCTGCAATACCTTGCTGATCGAGGTGGCTGACCCTCTCGATGCCGACACGCAGCGCCGCGTCATGGCTTGGGTCGTCCCCGCCGCCAACTGATTCCGGCGCATCCTGGCTTCAACATCCGATCACGGCTCGCGCCGGGCTTCCCAAGCGACAGGCTCATGCGGGGCCCGTCAGCCTTGAGCACCCGCCATGGCTGCTCCGGCAGGACGGGAGCAGTGGCAGACGCTGCAGGCAGCATGGAAGGCGGCCAACGGCCGCGCGCTTCGCATGGCATGGTGGCCTGCGAGCTGCCGCTGGGCGAGCAGAAGACCGCCATGCTGATCCAGGGCGACAAGGGCCGCAGCCCGACCAGCCTGCTGAGCTGCTTCCACTTCTGCCAGCAGTAGCCGCGCCGGGCTATCGCCTCAAGGCCGCGCCAGCGCCTCCACGGGGTCAAGGCTTGCCGCGCTGCGCGCCGGCAGAAAGCCGAACACCACGCCGATCAGGGTCGAGATGCCGAAGGCGCCCAGGATGGCCGTGGAGGAGAACACCATGCGGAAATCGCTGGCGAAACGGTCGAACAGCGCACCGCCGGCCAGCGCCAGGCCGACGCCCAGGCCGCCGCCGATCAGGCACACCAGCACCGCCTCGATCAGGAACTGGCGCAGGATGTCGCTCTGCCGCGCGCCCACCGCCATGCGCACGCCGATCTCCTGGGTGCGTTCGGTCACCGACACCAGCATGATGTTCATCACGCCGATGCCCCCCACCAGCAGCGAGATCAGCGCGATCGACGAGATCAGCAGGGTGATGGTCTGCGTGGTCTGTTCGATGGTCTGGCGCACGCTGTCGGTGTTCATCAGGAAGAAGTCCTGCTTGCCGTGGCGCTGCGTCAGCAGCCTGGTCACGCCCTGCTCGGCCACGGTGCTGGCCACGCTGTCGCTGACGCGCACGGTCAGGCTGCGCAGATAGTCCTGGCCCGTGATGCGGCTCATCGCCGTGGTGTAGGGGATCCAGATGTTCAGCGCGTCGTCGTTGCCGAAGGCGCTGCTCTTCCTGGCCGTCACGCCGACGATGCGCACCGGCACCGTGCCCAGCAGGATCACCTCGCCCAGCGGGTTCTCGCCGTTCGGGAACAGGCTCTTGCGCGCGTTGTCGTCGATCACCGCCTCCTGCGCGCGCAGCCGCTCGGCCTGCGCGTCGAAGGCCTGGCCCTGGTCGAAGCCGTAGCCACGCACGCGGAAGAACTGCTCGCCCACGCCGGTCACATTGGCCGACACATCGACGCTGCGGTAGCGCAGCCCCACGCTGGCCGACACCGTGGGCGTCACGCTGTCCACATAGCCCAGCTGGGCCAGCGCATCGGCATCGCCGGCGCGCAGGGTCCGGACGGCGGCGGAACGCCGATCGCCGAAGCCGCTGCCGGGCATGACATCGATGGTGTTGGTGCCCATCGCGCTGATGTCGGCCAGGATGCGCTGGCGCGAGCCCTCGCCCAGCGCGACGACCGACACCACCGAGGCGATGCCGATGATGATGCCCAGCATGGTCAGCAAGCTGCGCAGCCGGTGGTTCACCATCGCGCGCAGCGCCATGCGCGTGGCCTCGCCGATGCGTCCCAGCACGTCGCCGAACAGCTTGTTGGCGACCTTGGGCGCGCTCACGCGCTGCAGCGCGGCGGGCGCCGGCGCGTCTGGCCTGCGCCGGTCGGCCACGATGCGGCCATCGCTGATCTCGATCACGCGCTGCGCATGCGCGGCCACCTGCGCATCGTGGGTCACCAGGATGATGGTGTGGCCGTCGGCATGCAGCTCCTCGAGGATCTTCATCACCTCGCGGCCGCTGGCCTGGTCCAGCGCGCCGGTGGGCTCGTCGGCCAGGATCACGTCGCCGCCGTTCATCAGCGCGCGCGCGATCGAGACGCGCTGCTGCTGGCCGCCCGAGAGCTGGCCCGGCCGGTGCCGCAGGCGCTCGGCCAGGCCCAGGCGCGCCAGCAGCCGGCGGCTGCGCTCGTGGCGCTCCTGCGCCGGCGTGCCGGCATAGATGGCCGGGATCTCGACATTGCCCAGCGCGCTCAGGTCGCCCAGCAGCTGGTAGCGCTGGAAGATGAAGCCGAAATGCTCGCGCCGCAGTCGCGCCAGCGCGTCCGGGTCCATCCGGCCGCTCTCCTGGCCGGCCACGCGGTAGCTGCCGCGCGTCGGCCGGTCCAGGCAGCCGAGGATGTTCATCAGCGTGGACTTGCCCGAGCCCGAGGGGCCCATGATGGCCACCATCTCGCCGGCCTCGATGCTGAGGTCCACGTCGCGCAGCACCGCGACCAAACCCTCCCCGGCCGGGAACTCGCGGGTCAGGCCGCGCAACTCCAACAGGGCTGCCATGCTCAGAACATCCGCGGCGGGCCGCCGCGACGTCCCAGCGACGGCCCGGCGCCGGCCACCGCCTCGCTGGTGACGACCTGCTCGCCGGCCACCAGGCCGTCCAGTACCTGGGCCTGCACGCGGTTGTTCAGGCCGATGCGCACCTGCTTCTCGACGATCTGGCCGTCCGGCCGCAGCACCCGCACCCTGTACCGCCCGCTGCGGTCGCGCGCCCCCAGGGCGGCGCTGGGCAGGGTCAGCGCCTGCCGGGCCTGGGCCAGCACGATGGAGGCCTGGGCCGTCATGTTGATGCGCAGCCGCCCCTCGGGATTGGGCACGTCGAAGATGCCGTTGTAGTAGATAGCGCTGGTCGCCGAGCTGCTGGTGCTGGCGCTGCTGGTGCTGCTGCCGCTGCCATCGCTGGCGATCGTCGTGGGGCCGGGCTCCACCGCGCGCAGCCTGGCCTCGATGCGGCGGTCCGGGTCGCCCAGCAGGCTGAAGTACACCGGCATGCCGGGCTTGACGCGCGGCACATCGGCCTCCGAGATCTGGGCCTTGATCGTCATCGTGTCGAGCCTGGCCAGCTTGACGATGGTGGGCGCCGACTGGTTGGCGTTCACCGTCTGGCCCTGCTCGGTGACGATGGCCACCACGACGCCGTCCATCGGCGCCGTCACCCGCGTGTAGCCCAGGTTCAGCTGCGCCGTGCTCTCGGCCACCTTGGCCTGGTTCAGCTGGGCCTGCTGCGCCGCGAGCTCGGCCTTCAAGGTGGCCAGATTGGCCTCGGCCGTCTCCAGGTCGGCGCGCGCGCCGGCGTCGGCCGCCACCAGCTCGCGCTGGCGCTTCGCCACCAGCTCGGCTTGCACCAGCGCGGCCTGCTGCGCCCGCAGCTGCGCCTCGGCGCTCTGCACCTGGGCCTGGGCGGTGCGCAGCGCGTTTTGCGCCGGCAGCGCATCGATCTCGGCGATCGGCTGGCCCTGCTTGACCACATCGCCCAGCGCCACCTGCAGCAGCTTCACCTGGCCGGTCACCTGCGCACCGACGCTGACCAGCTTGGAAGCAAAGATGGTGCCGGTGGCCAGCACCGTGTCCTCGATATCGGTCAGCGCCACCGGCGCCGTGGCCACCTGGGGCGGCGGCGCCGGCGTGAACCAGAAATGCTTGATGCCCCAGGCCGCCAGCACCAGCAGTACCGCCCCGCCCAGCCAGCGCGCCGGCTTGCCGGTCCATTGCTTCATGTTCCTCATCTGCTGTCCTCAAGCCTCGGAGTTCTTCCAGCCGCCACCCAGCGCCTTGTAGAGCGTGAGGCGGTTGGCCTGCGCGGTCTGGCGCAGGGCGATCAGGGCCTGTTCGGCCGCATACAGCGAGCGCTGTGCATCCAGCAGCTCCAGCTGGCCGCTGGCGCCCGCGCGGTAGCTGGCCTCGGCCAGGCGCAGCTGGCGCTCGGTGGCGGCGTACAGCGCCTGCTGCGCCGCCATGCGCTCGTCCAGCGACGCGCCGACGGCCAGGGCGTCGGCCACCTCGCGGAAGGCGCTCTGCACCGCCTTGTCGTACCGGGCCAGCGCGATGTCGCGGCTCAGCTCGCTGGCGCGCACATTGGCGCGGTTCGCGCCGCCATCGAAGATGGGCAAGGAGATCGAGGGGCCGAAGCTCCAGCCGCCGCGCTCGAACAGCTTGCCGAGCTCGGTGCTGGCGCTGCCCACCGAGCCGGTCAGCGTGATGCGCGGGAACAGCGCGGCGCGCGCCGCGCCGATGTCGGCATGGGCACCCTGCAGCTGATGCTCGGCCGCCAGCACGTCGGGGCGCTGCTGCAGCACGCTGGACGGCACGCCCGCGGGCAGCGCCGGCAGCAGGGCCACGTCGGTGCCCGGGCCCTGCTCGGCGCGCGGCAGCAGCTCGGCCGGGACCGCCGTCCCCAGCAGCAGCTCCAGCGCATGGCGATCCTGGGCGATCTGGGCCTGGGTGTTGGCCAGCTCGACGCGCGCGCCGTCCAGCGCGGTCTGCGCCTGCGCCAGCGGCAGGCCGCCGATCGCGCCCAGCTCGTAGCGGCGCTGCGTCAGCGCCAGGCTCTGCCGGCGGCTGGCCAGCGTGCGTTCGGCCAGGCGCTGGCGCTCCAGGTCGGCGGCCAGGGTCAGCCAGGCGTTGGCGGTCTCGGCCACCAGGCTGATCTGCGCGCTGCGCCGCGATTCGTCGCTGGCCAGGAAGCCCTGCAGCGCGGACTCGTTGAGGTTCCTCACGCGGCCGAAGAAGTCCAGCTCGAAGGCCGCCAGGCCCAGGCTGGCCGAGAACTGCTTGCCGCTGTCCCGAGACCGGCTGGCGCTGGCGCCCAGGCTCAGATTGGGCAGGGCCGCCGCCTCCTGCACCTGGTATTGCGCGCGGGCGCGCTCGACATCCAGTGCGGCGACGCGCAGGTCGCGGTTGTGGGCCAGCGCCAGTTCGATCGCGCCACGCAGACACGCGTCGGTGACGAACTCGCGCCAGGGCAGCTCGGCCAGCTCCCGGGCCGGCGTGTCGGCGGCCGCGGCCTGGGCGACGGGCAAGGCGGGCGGTGGGCGCTGGTAGCCGGGCGCCAGATTGGCACAGCCGGCCAGACTCGGCAGCGCCAGGGCAAGCAGCGTGGGGCGAAGAGCAAACATGGGGTCATCTTGGATGCCCCCCGTGCCGGGCTCTTGTAGGCTTTGTAAAGATGCCCTAATCTTACTGTGTCACAAATTGAGTCTTTCGCTTGCCCGGCCGCAGCAGGGGCACTGCCCGAGACGGGCGATCAGCTGGTAGCTCAGCCGCTGGCGCAGGCTCGTGATCGACGTCGCCACGTGGCGCTGCGCGCGCAGGACTGCCGCGGGGGATGTAATCCTCGGGAAGGGCAGGCACTTGGCGTTCGACGAAGTTTTTTTTGCCGCCGACAGGTTTGTCAGCGATGAGGCGTTCGGCCATCAGGAACCCGTAGGCCGCAATGCTCAATGCAGCATGGTGATGGAACCCCCGCCAACCTCGGCCTTCGTAGTGGCCCAGGCCGAAGTCCTGCTTGAGATCCTGGTAGTCGCGCTCGATGCGCCAGCGCTGGTGGGCGACGCTGACGAGTTCGCGCAAGGGAGTGTCTTCGGGCAGGGTGGATAGGAAGTATTTGCTCGGCTCCTCGTCGCCGGCCGGCCACTCGATGAGCAGCCATTG